>JBEPWR010000197.1:0-3697 GCA_041642335.1 Eubacteriales bacterium | reverse complement strand
GTGGACTTCGACATAGAGCCGGTTTACCGGTAAGAGGTCAAAATACCAAAAACAATGCTAGAACACGTAAAGGTCCGAAGCGATTAGCTGGACGGAAAAAGTAAACCTAGGTAAGGAGGGAACAAAGAATGGCAAAGGCTACAAAAAAACGAGTAAGCCGTAAGAAAAAAGAACGGAAAAATATAGAACGAGGTCAAGCCCATATCCAATCAACTTTTAATAATTCCATTATTAATTTAACGGATATGCAAGGAAATACTATCGCTTGGTCAAGTGCCGGTCAATTAGGATTTAAAGGTTCAAGAAAGTCTACGCCTTTTGCAGCACAAATGGCGGCAGAAGCTGCCAGCAAATCCGCAATGGATCATGGATTAAAGAGCGTTGAAGTATTTGTAAACGGACCGGGATCCGGAAGAGAAGCAGCGATCCGAGCGCTACAAGCTGCAGGACTTGAGGTTAACGCAATCAAAGACGTAACCCCGATTCCTCACAATGGTTGTCGACCACCCAAGAGAAGAAGAGTATAAGTAAAGAGATTAGGAGGTGTATTCAATATGGCTAGATATACAGGCCCAAGTTGTAGACTGTGTAGAAGAGAAGGCGAGAAACTATACTTAAAAGGTGACCGATGCTACACGGATAAATGTGCGATTGGCAAGAGAAGCTACGCACCAGGTCAGCACGGAACGAGCAGAAAGAAGCTTTCCAACTACGGATTACAGCTAAGAGAAAAGCAAAAAGCTAAGCGATTCTATGGTTTATTGGAATCACAATTTAGAAAGTACTTTGAAATGGCAGACCGAAAAAGCGGAATTACGGGTGAAAACCTGCTGTCCATCTTAGAGAGCCGATTAGATAATGTCGTTTATAGAATGGGTCTTGCAACTTCACGAAAAGAAGCGAGACAACTGGTAACCCACGGACACTTTACCATAAACGGCAAAAAAGTTGATATTCCATCATACTTAGTGAATGTCGGCGAAGTAATTGCTGTTAAAGAAAAATCCAGAGCTTCAAACAAGTTCAAAGAAGTTGCGGAAGGATTTAAAGGCAATGCACCACAATGGTTAACTGTAGATGCAGAGAAGCTAGAGGGGAAAGTAGTAGCACTACCTTCAAGAGATGACATAGACCTACCGATAGCAGAAAATCTAATTGTAGAGTTATACTCTAAGTAGAATTTCTAATAATTCAGTTGCCCTCAGAAGGATCAAGACAAGAAAAAGAAGGAGGGTTTCATTATGATAGAAATGGAAAAGCCCAAGGTCGAACTGGTTGAGCAAAATGAAGACAACACATACGGAAAATTTGTGGCAGAACCCTTAGAACGGGGTTATGGTATTACCCTCGGAAATGCCCTGAGAAGAATCATGCTCTCTTCGCTTCCGGGAGCTGCAGTAACTTCCATTAAAATCGAAGGAGTTCTGCATGAATTTTCCACAATCCCCGGGATCAAGGAAGATGTCACGGAAATTGTTCTTAATTTGAAAGAGCTTTCAATTAAACTTCATAGCGACGAACCCACAACCATTCGAATTGAAAAAGAAGGAGAAGGCGTGATTACTGCAGGGGATATTATTGCCGGTTCAGAAGTTGAAATTCTTAATCCGGACTTGCATATCGCTACGCTGGATCATGACTCGAGATTCTTTATGGAAATTAATGTTTCCAAGGGAAGAGGGTATGTTCCTGCAGAAAACAACAAATCCGATGAACTGGCTATCGGCGTCATTCCCGTGGACTCCATCTTCACTCCGGTGAAAAATGTCAGTTATTTTGTTGAAAACACCAGAGTTGGTCAGGTTACGGATTTTGACAAACTCATCATTGAGATGGATACCGATGGAAGTATCAATCCGGAAGAGGCAATTTCCTTAGCGGCTAAAGTAATGAACGAGCACTTGAATCTCTTTATCTCTTTAACCAACCATACCGATGAAGTGGAAATCATGGTTCAAAAGGAAGAAGATGAGAAGGAAAAAGTTCTGGAGATGACCATTGAAGAAATGGATCTTTCCGTACGGTCTTATAATTGCCTGAAACGGGCGAATATTAATACTGTAGAGGAACTTACCAATAAGACCGAAGAGGAAATGATGAAAGTACGGAATCTAGGGAAAAAGTCTTTGGTAGAAGTACAAAAAAAACTTGAAGATTTAGGTCTTGGATTAAGACAAGCTGACGAATAGATCAGTAGCAAGGAGGGATGAACATGACTAATAGAAAATTAGGACGTGAAAGTGCTCATAGAAACTTAATGCTAAGAAATATGACCACGGATCTTTTAAGACACGGCAGAATTGAAACAACCTTAGCAAAAGCAAAGGAAGCCAGACGGATAACCGAAAAAATGATTACGTTAGGGAAAAGAGATGACCTGCACGCCAAGCGTCAAGCATTGTCTTTTTTAACCGATGAAACAGTGGTTAAGCAATTATTTGATGAAATTGGACCGAAATATGCTGAAAGAAATGGTGGATACACACGAATTCTAAAAAAAGGTCCAAGAAGAGGCGACAACAGCGAGATGGCCATCATCGAGTTAGTATAAATAAACCCAGGGGATTAAGCATGGACTTAATCCCTTTTTTTCGTAAAGAAAAGGAATAAAAAAAGGCACAATCATGGTAAAAAACCATGATTTACGATATAATTAATTTGGAATGCTAATAGAAAAGAAGGGATTATGTATGAAAAACATGATTGATGTGCAAGGTGTTACTTTTTTATATGAAAGCAATGATCAGGGAGACGTTGTTGAAGCGTTGAAAGATATTAATATAGAGGTAAAAAAAGGGGAATTTGTAACCATCATCGGACACAATGGTTCCGGCAAATCCACCTTGGCGAAACATATTAATGCTTTGCTTAAACCGAGTCAGGGAGACGTCTGGGTAAAAGGAATGAATACCAAGGAAGATGAAAACACCTGGAACATCAGGCAAACCGCAGGAATGGTTTTTCAAAATCCGGATAATCAGATCGTCGCCACCATAGTGGAAGAAGACGTGGCTTTTGGTCCGGAAAATTTAGGAATTCCTTCAGCGGAAATACGGGTGCGTGTGGATGAAGCCTTAACGACCGTCGGGATGCTTGGATTCAAGGATAAAGGTCCCCATCTCCTGTCGGGAGGACAGAAACAGCGTATTGCCATTGCCGGCGTAATCGCGATGAAGCCGGACTGCATCGTTCTCGATGAGCCTACCGCAATGCTGGACCCTTCCGGTCGTAAAGATGTCATTGATACGATTAAGAAATTAAATAAGGAAGAGAATATCACGGTATTAAATATCACCCATTTTATGGAGGAAGCCGTAACCTCTGATCGGGTAATTGTGATGGAAGATGGGGATATTGTCTTGGAAGGCACGCCCCGGGAGGTATTTTCAAAAGTTGGGGAGTTGAAGGCCTTAGGACTGGATGTACCCCAAGTAACCGATCTGGCTTTTGAACTTCGTAAAGAAGGCATTGACCTGCCGGAAGATATTTTAACCGTAGATGAGATGGTGATGGAATTATGTCAATTAAAATAGAAAATTTAACCTATATCTATAATCCCAAGAGCCCTTTTGAAACTAAGGCCTTGGATAGTATTAATCTTGAGATTGCTGATGGAGAATTTATCGGTCTGATCGGACATACCGGTTCAGGGAAATCCACTTTGATTCAGCATCTGAATGGATTAATTAAGCCGACT
>JBEPWR010000196.1:0-3707 GCA_041642335.1 Eubacteriales bacterium | reverse complement strand
TTATTTCCGGTATTCTGATTGGGCTGTTTTTTCCGGAATGGATCGGACGACTGCTTTATACCTTCACAAGTATTTTCGGTAGCCTTCTGGGTTATATTGTACCCTTGATTATTTTAGGCTTTATTATTCCCGGTATTGCAGAACTTGGATCAAAAGCTGGAAAATTATTGGCCGGTACTGCAGGAATTGCCTATCTTTCCACAATATCCGCCGGAATTGTCGCTTTTTTCATCTCTATTGCCATTATCCCAAGAATTATTGCTGAAGGCGCTGCAGGAGACCCTGATGCGGTTGGACTTACTCCTTTTATCACCCTGGACATTCCTCCCGTTATGGGCGTTATGACCGCGCTGATTACCGCTTTTATTTTCGGTCTCGGGATCAACTTTTTGCGACACGAAAAAGCGCAAAAAACCTTATTTAATTTTATGGAAGAGTTTCGAACGATCATCATCGGCGTAATCAACAAAGTCATTATTCCATTCTTACCGATTCATATTGCCGGGATCTTCGCGGACATGTCCGCTTCGGGAGAAGCCTTCCAGACGCTTCAGGTTTTCGGACAGGTATTTATCCTGATTGTTCTGATGCATCTTGGATATTTAGTTGTGCAGTACAGTATTGCCGGAGCAAGAACCGGGAAAAATCCACTTTCGGCATTAAAGAATATGGTACCGGCCTATACCACGGCCCTTGGAACCATGTCCAGTGCCGCAACGATTCCGGTTACCCTTCGAAGCGCTAAATCCAACGGTATCAGTGAACGGATCGCAGATTTTGTTATTCCCCTTTCCGCCACGATCCACCTTGCCGGCAGTACCATTACCTTGGTCGCCTGCTCTGTGGCAGTGCTGATTATCGGAGATCAAACGCCGCAGTTTGTTAGCTTTTTACCCTTTATTCTAATGCTTGGTGTCACCATGGTTGCTGCACCCGGTGTTCCCGGCGGTGCCATTATCGCAGCCCTGGGTCTGCTTTCCACCATCCTGGGCTTCACTGAAGCTCAGCAGGGACTGATGATCGCCCTTTATATGGCACAGGACAGCTTTGGAACCGCTTGCAACGTAACCGGTGACGGTGCCATCGCACTGATTATTGATTCATTCTCTGAAAAACCCGCTGAAACGCAAGCGGAACCCATCAAAGTAAATCCATAAATAACCCCTGAAGTCTTCTATTGAAAGGTCCAAAAAAGGTAAGGAACCGGGGTTCCTTACCTTTTTTACGCTTTTTTTTTATGCTCTTTTTTTTGTCGTTTTACTGTTTTTCAATCACCGTAGTATTTCTCATATAACTCTGCAGAACTTCCGGAATTTTTACAGAACCGTCTTCTTCCTGGAAGTTCTCCAGAATTGCGGCCACGGTTCTTCCCACAGCCAGTCCGGATCCATTGAGGGTATGGAGAAATTCCACCTTTCCCCCTTCCGGCCGGTAGCGGATATTGGCTCTTCTTGCCTGAAAATCCTCAAAATTAGAGCAGGAGGAGATCTCCACATAGCGGTTATAACTGGGCATCCATACTTCAATATCGTATTTGAAGGCCGCGGTAAAGCCTAAATCTCCGGTGCAGATCTTTACCACCCGGTAGGGAATATTCAAAAGCTTCAGTACCTTCTCCGCATTGTTCGTTAAGGTTTCCAGCTCCTGATAGGAATCCTCCGGTCGCACGAATTTTACCAGTTCCACTTTGTTAAACTGATGCTGACGGATAAGACCCCGGGTATCTCTCCCGGCAGAGCCGGCTTCGGACCGGAAACAGGGGGTATAGGCAACAAACTTTTGCGGCAGGTCCCCTTCCGGTAAAATATCGTCACGGTAAATATTTGTTACAGGCACCTCCGCTGTTGGCACCAGAAAGTAGTCCTTTTGTGGAATTTTGAAGGCGTCCTCCTCGAATTTCGGAAGCTGTCCGGTTCCGGTCATACTGTCCCGATTCACCATAAAGGGTGGCAGCAGTTCCGTATAACCGTGCTCCTCTGTATGCAGTTCCAGCATAAAGTTGATTAGTGCCCGCTCAAGTCTTGCGCCGAGGCCGCGGTATAGGGTAAACCTGGATCCGGTAATCTTGGCGGCAGCCTGGAAATCCAGAATCCCCAGATTTTCTCCAATCTCCCAGTGGGGCTTATGGGCAAAATCAAAGACCCTGGGCTCTCCCCATTTTCGTATCTCCACATTTTCTTCATCGGTTTCTCCCTGGGGGACTTCCGGATGGGGCACATTGGGGATGCGCATCAGTTTATAGTGGATTTTTTCTTCCACATCCTTGACCTTTTCGTCGAATTCCTTAATCTCCTGGGAAAGTTTTTTCATCTCCTCTAAGGTCTCTTTGACATCCTTTCCTTCTTTTTTCAGTCTCGGAATCTCTTTGGATACGACCTTCTGTTCATTTTTCATTTGCTCCACGGTACCGAGCAGGGCCTTTCGTTCATCATCCAGGGCCAGTACCTCATCCAGATTTTCAATTTTTTCCCCTCTTCGGGCCATGGCTTTTTTGATGTCCTCCAAATCTCTTCGAATTCTTTTGATATCCAGCATCGCTTTTCCTCCTTTTTGATCTTCCGTATTTTCACGGTTTTCTGTTTTTATTGCATTAAAAAACTTCCGTCCCCGTAAAGGGACAGAAGTTGTTCTGCGTTGCCACCCTAATTGATCCCAGACGCTTTTTCTCAGCCTAAGATCCACTCGATGCAGAATAAGGACTGCAAACCCTCGGGCATTACCCCAAGACTCCGGGACGGATTCAATTTTCCGGCTCACCGATTCCCACCAACCATCGGCTCTCTTTCGGACCCGTCAAATTTACTGCTTCCCTTCAACGTCGTATATAATTAAATGGTATTTTATCATAGTTTTGATCTCTTGACAAGGGTCGGAGGATTATTTTTTCTGAATATTCCAACGGGGTTAAAGCAGATTTCTTTCGCCCATTTCCCGGAGGATCTCTTCAAGCTCTTCCATAAAGTCTCCGTACTCCTGCCAGTTGCCTTCCCGTAAGGCTTCATTTGCCGCATCCAGGGTATCATTGGCCTGTTCGATCAGCTCCCGGATATTTAAAATTTCTTCCAATACTTCATCGGAGGCGTCTTCATCCAGGGCATCTTCCAGGTCCTCTTCCATCTCTCCCAGGCGATCGGCAAAAATCACATTCAGCCCTTCTTCCAGACTCGGACGCATTACGACCTGATCGCCGTAGGCGACAATGATCTGCTTCACTTCGGGAAGACTCTCACCACCTTCCGCTGCAATATAGATGGGCTCCACATAAAGAATCGAGTTTTCTATCGGAACGACCATCAGGTTTCCCCGGATCACCGACGAGCCGCCCTGATCCCACAGGGAAAACCGCTCGGAAATATCCGATCGCTGATCAATCCGATTTTCGATTTGCATCGGCCCGTAAATGTTCCGATCTCTTGGGAAATCATATAAAATCAACTCGCCATAATGCTCCTTATCATTTCTGGCAATCAGCATGGCGGACATATTTCGAAGGTCCTTCGGTGTATAGATTCTCGATAAAATAAATTCCTCTTCCGTCTCCTCGGGAAGTTTTAGAATCATATAATGGGACTCAACAGAGTGAATATCTCCCCGATACTCCTCCTCCGCAATATTCCATAGATCTCCCTGATCATAAAAGACACTGGGTTCCGTCATATGGTAGGTTCGATATACTTCTGTTTGCAGATCAAAAAGATAATGGGGGT
>JBEPWR010000195.1:0-3718 GCA_041642335.1 Eubacteriales bacterium | reverse complement strand
TAATCATACATTGGAGTCTTTGAATCGAAGATACAGTAAAATGGAAGAAGTGGCGGAGCACCTGGTGGATCTCTTCCCAAAGAACGGGCGGATTATGACCCAGTGTTTCGGCGAGACCATTGTGGGCATGATGCTTCGGGTGGCCAAAAGGCGGGGCCTTAAGCTGGAGTTTTTCTGTCCCGAGACCCGGCCATACCTGCAGGGCGCAAGGCTTACAGCCAGTGTTATTCAGGATATGGGCTATCCGGTTACGGTGATCAGCGATAATATGGTGGGCATTACCATGCAGCAGAAAAAGATTGATGTCTTCACCTCGGCGGCGGACTCCATTGTCCTTGACGGTCATGTGGTCAACAAGGTGGGCACCCTGCAAATGGCGGTTATGGCCAAATACTTTGGCATACCCTACTTCGTTACGGGGATTCCCGACCGGGAAAAAACCTCGGCGGAGGAGATCATCATTGAAGAGCGAAATCCCCAGGAAGTCCTGGAGTTTCAGGGCATCAAAACAACCCTGGACGGGGTGAGGGGCTATTACCCGGCCTTTGATATTACGCCGCCGGCCTATGTATCCGGTGTGGTTACCAATCGGGGCATCTACACCCCTTATAATATCAAGGAGTATTTTAACGAAGGCGACGCCGAGTATTATTAGTTTTTGACAGGAGAATTTGCAGCGAAAATGCAGGCAAAGGTAGTGTATAAAGTAGCCTATGAAAAACCAGGCAAAGAAGGGGGAAAAGATATGACCAAAATGAATAAGAGCAAATACGATCAGCACTTTCGAATGACCCTGGAGGATGCTAAGGCTTATGCAAAGGATATGCTGGAGTTTTTTCCCAAGGATGCAAAGCTTGGGGGGGAGGAAATCGGAGACGGAAATATCAACTATGTATTTCGAATCTGGGAGAAGGGGAAGGAACCGGTTAAGTCCGTGATTTTAAAGCAGGGGGACTCCCTCCTACGAAGTTCCGGCAGACCCCTGGATATCCGGCGGACGGAGATTGAAGCGAAGGCCTTAATGGGCTATGAAAAACGGAGCAGCGGGCTCTCGCCCAGGGTCTATCAGTTTGACCCGGCCATGTCCACGATTGCCATGGAGGATCTGTATTATCATGAGAACCTTCGGAAAGGACTGCTTGAGGCCAAGGCCTACCCCCAGCTCTCCGAGGATATCACCACCTTTATTGTTCGAAACACCTTACTTACGTCGGATCTGGGAATGGATCCCAAGGACAAGAAACGTTACCAGAAAGAATTTGTCAATCCCGATATGTGTGATATTACCGAGGATCTGGTCTTTACCGAGCCCTTTACGGATTATAAGGGGCGAAATGTGGTTTTGCCGGAAAATCGGGACTTTGTGCAGCAGGAATTATATGAGGACCGGGAGCTTCATCTGGAAGCGGCAAAATTAAAGGAGATTTTTATGAATCGCCAGGAAGCCCTGATTCACGGGGATCTCCATACGGGATCGATTTTTGTAACCGAGGACTCCACCCGGATTCTGGATGCGGAGTTCGCCTTTTACGGTCCCATTGCCTATGATCTCGGGAATTTTCTCGGAAACCTCTTTTTTCCGCTGGCCTATCATCGACTGGTGAATACTGACGGGGAGAAGGGCCTTACCCGGGAGATGGACTTTCTGGTATGGCTGGAGGAGACCATTGTGGCGGTGCTGGAGCGCTTTACCCACAAATGGAAGAATCTTTATAAAAGCCGGGTGACCGATACGCTCTTTAAGCAGGAGGACTATGGGAAATGGTATCTGGACCGTATTATCGGGGAGAGCATCGGTATGGCGGGACTGGAGATTATCCGAAGAATCGTCGGGGATGCCAAAGTGGAAGATATCGAAGGCATTGAAGACCGGGAAAAAAGAATCCGGATGGAAAGAGTACTGATCCTTACTGCCAAAGGCTTTATCAAAGCACGAAACGGCTTTACCGATGGCCGGAATCTGGTTGAGATGTTTGAAAAATCCATCTATGATGTGGAGAAAAAGGAGGCCGTGACCAATGGCGGAAATTAAAGTGGGCGTCAGCTCCTGTTTGTTAGGACAGGAGGTACGTTACGACGGACAGCATAAACTGGATCGATATGTGCGGGATGATTTGGGAGCCTATTTTGACTATGTACCGGTTTGCCCCGAAGTGGAGTGCGGCCTGCCGACTCCAAGGGAAGCGATGCGACTGATAGGGGATGTGGAAAGTCCGAGGCTGGTAACCAATAAAACCGGGATTGACCATACAGAAAGAATGAGGGAATATACCGAAAAGAAGCTGGAGAAACTGGAAGCGGAAAATCTTCACGGATTTATCTTTAAAAAGGATTCCCCCAGTTCCGGACTCTACCGGGTGAAAGTCTATAATGAAAAGGGGATGGCGGAGAAAAAGGGATCGGGAATGTTTGCGGGCGCCTTTGTAAAGCATTTCCCTAATGTTCCCGTGGAAGAAGAGGGACGGCTGAATGATCCCCATCTTCGGGAGAACTTTATTGTCCGGGTCTTTGCCCATCACCGCTGGAAGGAATTTTTGGACAGTGATCCTTCCGTCGGGGACTTAGTCGAGTTTCACACCCGGGAAAAACTCCTGATGATGGCCCACAGCGTGGAGCATTACAAAAGACTTGGAAAACTCACCGCCCAGGGAGGGAATCTGCCGAAGGAGGAGCTTCTTTCGGAGTTTGAGCGGATCTTTCTGGAAGGTCTGACCTTTCAGGCGACGATGAAGAAAAACACCAATGTGCTGCACCATATTCTGGGATATTTCAAAGAGGATTTAAGTGCCTGGGAAAAGCAGGAGGTCCTCGGTCTGGTGGACCGCTATCACCAAGGCCAGGTTCCGCTGATTGTGCCCCTGACCCTACTGAATCATTTTATCGAGAAATATGATAAGGCCTATCTGAAAAAACAGCGGTATTTAAATCCCCATCCCAAGGAACTGATGCTTCGAAACAAGGTCTAGAAACCGGGTTTAAAGACTTTGGACTCATTTTTGCTCAGCGGACTTTAACTTTGGCGGAGCTGTGGTATAATTGATTAACATAATTCAACATACACAAAAGACAACCCCAATAATTATATCAACACGTTCTGCCAATTAAATACGTGAAAAGGAAACTGTTCACGATAAAGGCAAACCAATGGAAACGTTGGGACGCAAAGCTATAGGGCCGATCAAGGCAGCCAGCTACCGAAAGACCGGTTTTTTTGTTGTCTACAAGAAAACTTTTCGCTGATAAAGGCAAACCAATAGAAATGTTGGGACGCAAAGCTATAGGGCCGATTAAGGCAGCCAGCTACCAAAGGAGGAGTATAGATTATGAAAAAAATACGGATAGTATTGGTATCCACACTGTTGCTTTTATCAACCACGCTTTTGTTTGCCAATAGTGAGCAGCTGATCGGCCATGTTCCCTTCGGAGCTCCGGAGGCGGAAACCGTGGTAGAATCCGAAGCAAAAGCTGAGGAGACCGGGGACCCCGAAGATTCGCCGGAACCCGGGGAGACGTCCGAATTAAAAAACGGCAATATTGCCATAAACCGCTATAATATGAGCTATATCGAGGATGACCGGGGAAACTGGTACACCTTTGAAAGCCTGGATCATAATAAAGAACAAAGGGAAGCTGAAGCCAAGGAAGCTGAAGCCAAAGAAGCTGAAGGCAGGACTGCAGATGAAATAGAAAAAGCGGACGAGGCAGCAGAGGCTAAAAT
>JBEPWR010000194.1:0-3739 GCA_041642335.1 Eubacteriales bacterium | reverse complement strand
AAGACTGCGTTGCCAAAAATCACAACGCCGCCTGCACTGATCTCTATACTCAAGAATCTCCACTCCTTCAATTTTGTGGATGTTTTGTTGGAATGCCTCTTATATTACTCCTTATTATAGCATAATACATAAAATCTTTAAAATCCATATAAAAAGAGCCCCGCGAATTTCTGCGGGACCCTGCATGATTTACTGTGGAACAATCGTTACTTCAGCGGTGTTACTCTACAGGCTTTAACTTCGCCGTAAAGTGTCTTAATACCTGGGGCTCATAAGTGAATTCGTAGCCTTTCAACTCTTTTCGCCGATCCCAGATCTTAATTAAGGCATCTGCGATAAAGTCCATATGATTATAGGTATATACTCTTCTTGGAATGGTTAAGCGCAGCAGTTCCAATGGAGACTCCAGATTTTCCCCGGTTTCCGGGTCTCTCCCCAGTAGGAAAGAACCAATTTCCACACCTCGAACACCGGCTTCCTTGTACAGCTCTACGCATACCGATTGGGCCGGGAATTGATAATAAGGAATTTGCGGACAGAATTTCTTGCAATCCACAAACACCGCATGTCCTCCGATCGGTCTTTGAACCGGAATTCCGGCATCAATCAACCGCTGTCCAAGGTAGGTCACCTGATTAATTCGGCTCTCCAGATAGGCCTCATTGGAACCTTCATAAAGTCCCCGGGCAAGGGCTTCCATATCCCGTCCGGAAAGACCTCCGTAGGTAGGAAAACCTTCCATCGGTACAACCATGGACCGGGCCATGGTATACAGCTCTTCATCATCTTTAAAAGCCATCATTCCACCCATGTTTACGATGGCATCTTTCTTTGCACTCATGGTAAGACCGTCACCATAGCTAAACATTTCCCGGATGATCTCTACAATTTCCTTGTTCTCATATCCTTTTTCCCGCTGCTTGATAAAATAGGCATTTTCTGCGAACCGTGCGGCATCAAAGATCACTTTTAGCCCATACTTGTCCGCAATGGCTTTGACCTCCCGAATGTTTTCCATGGAGATCGGTTGACCTCCGGCACTGTTACAGGTTACGGTAACAATGATAAAGGCACATTTCTCGACCCCATGCTCTTTAATAAAGGCTTCGGTTTTTTCCAGGTCGAAATTTCCTTTGAAGGGATGCTCTTTTCCGTGTCATAGGCATCTTCGATTACCAAGTTTACAGCCCGCCCGCCTTTTAACTCCACATGAGCCTTGGTGGTGTCAAAGTGCATGTTGTTCAGCACATAATCCCCTTTATTCTTGATTAACAGTGGGAACAGTACATTCTCCGCACCACGGCCCTGATGTGTCGGGATTACATATTTATAACCGATGATGTCCTGAACAGCACTTTCCAGATTATAGTAGTTTCTACTTCCTGCATAGGACTCATCTCCAAGCATAATGCCTGCCCATTGATTGTCACTCATTGCACCTGTACCACTGTCGGTTAACAAATCAATGAATACATCATTCGATTTTAATCCGAATTGGTTAAAACCTGCCTTTTCAATGGCCTTTTCCCGCTCTTCCTTTGAGATCAGTTGGATCGTCTCCACCATTTTAATTTTGTACGGTTCCGGTTTTCTTTCAATCATACCTTAACGCCTCCTCATAATTTTTAGGTCTGCCCTTATGTTGTAGTACTCCAAGTGTTAGGTTTTATATAAAGCCTCCAACTGCAATTGGACGCTGTTATATCATCCGGTTTTTGCACCTTTAAAATTTATTACTATTTTTTAAGTATTCTACCACTTTTTTAATCTTTATGCAATTTATTTTGCATAATTTTCTTATAATTTCACATTTTGCCTTAACCAAGGATCTACAATAAACTATTTTTCAGCTCGAATTTTTGAGCGCCACCGATTATACCATCGCGATCCTTTTTTCCCATAGGAACAGGATAAAATCAGGCGTGAAAGCTCAATATTATCATGCCGCACATAGTCCTTTCGAATGTCCACCAAGTCTTTTTCAATCGTGCGAATATTTAGGTCTGACAGTTTTTTTCGGTCCTCTTCGGTAATGGATACCAGCTGAGCCCCTTTAATTTCATATTTCTTTTTGACCGATCTTGGAAGCTCTTCACTACTATTGGCAATAACCCAGTCCAGGTGTAGATTCGGTTGATGATTTAAAAGCCCTTGGACATGATCGAATACCGAATATCCGTCGGTCTCTCCCGGCTGCGTCATAATATTGGGAATATAAATTTTGGAAGCCCTGGTGTTTTTAATTTTTTTGCTTAACTGTTCCACCAATAAATTGGGAATAATACTGGTATAAAGACTTCCCGGGCCAAGGACCACCACATCCGCTTCTTCGATGGCTCGCAGGGCTTCTTTTAACGGTTTGGAATACTTCGGCTTAATGAAGACCCGGTCAATTTTACTTTGTCGTTCCAGACTTTTCAGCGGAATATCCGACTCGCCTTTTACCACGGTTCCATCTTCCAATTTTGCATACAGCGTAATATTTTCCAGGGAGACCGGCAATACCTGGCCGGTCACTGCTAAAATACTGGACATCTCTTTTATGGCATTTTCAAAATTCCCGGTAATTTCATTCATCGATGCAATAAATAAGTTTCCGAAATTCTGTCCTTTCAGACTGCCCTCCTGGAAGCGGTAATTCAAAAGCTTTTCCATGGTCGGTTCCATATCCGACAGAGCCAATATACAACTCCGAATATCGCCGGGAGGAAGCATTCCCAAGTCTTCTCTTAAAATCCCCGAGCCGCCCCCGTCATCGGCAACCGTTACCACTGCCGTGATATTCGATGTGAATTTTTTCAATCCCCGAAGCAGCACGGATAAGCCGGTCCCTCCGCCAACCACCACAATCTTCGGACCTCGAATCAAGCGTTTCTGTTGCAGGATTCGACTTCTTAAGTCTTTTTTAGAGAAGGTTCTCAGTTTGGTATGGGTAAGAAAAAAGGTAATCATTCTTCGAAGGGATACTATGATAACCAGCAGCCCTGCCAGAAATAAAAACCCCTTCATCGGAAGTGTCAGATAATCATTGAGTCTCATAAACGTTCCGCTAAAGGCTGAAAGGGTCATAGCAAAACCTAAAAAAACAAAAAACAGATATTCTTTAATCCGCCAACCGGTTTTAAGTATTTCTTTTACAATGACAGCCTCCCCCTTTTTCCGGATTCATAATCCTTACTGATTTTTCCCTTTATTTTTATCCCGGTGATGAATCGTTACCCGGTTTCCATCCTCCGTCAACTCTTTAAAAAGTTTGTTGACCAAGGTCACCGATCGATGTCTTCCACCGGTACAGCCTATGGATATTACCAGATTATTTTTTCCTTCCTGGATATAGTTCGGAATTAAAAACCGAATCATATCCAGGAGCTTTTCATAAAAGTCCCGGCTGATTTTATGATCCATTACATATCTTTGCACCCGGGGGTCATCCCCCGTGTATTCTTTTAGCTCTTTTTCATAAAAGGGATTGGGTAAAAAGCGGACATCAAAAACCAGGTCGGATTCCAAGGGTATTCCGTGTTTAAACCCGAAAGAAATTAAGGAGATCCGCAGATTCCTTCCCTTTTTTCCTTCAATATACAAATTTCGAATCTCTTCTTTCAAGGACTGCAAATCCAGTCCCGTGGTATCGATAATATTATTTGCCATCTGGCGCAGGTTCTGAAGTTTTTTCCGTTCTCTTTTTATCCCTTCTTCCAAGGATCCGTCCATGGATAGGGGATGGGTTCGCCGGGTT
>JBEPWR010000193.1:0-3783 GCA_041642335.1 Eubacteriales bacterium | reverse complement strand
GGGGTGGCCTTTGCCTTTTTAGGGTTTAAGAGCGACGAAGGCATCCGGAGAAACAAAGGGCGGCAGGGGGCCAGAAAGGGACCGGAGAGCATCCGGCGGCAACTGGCAAACCTCCCCTGCTACTTCAAACCCGAGGTCCAGCTCTTCGACGCCGGGGACATCGCCTGTGTTGAGGAGGAGCTGGAACAGGGACAGGGAGCCCTTGCCGAAGCGGTGGAGCGCCTGCTCGAGCTGAATCTTTTCCCGATTGTCCTTGGCGGCGGCCATGAAGTGGCATTGGGGCATTATTTGGGGATTGAGCGCTACCTGAAAAAACAGGGAGGAAAAAATCCCGGAATTTTTAATATTGATGCCCATTTTGATATCCGCCCCTACGATCAGGGGGGAAGCTCGGGATCAATGTTTCGGCAGATTGCCGATCACTGCAGGATGTCCGGAGAGGATTTTTCCTACTTCTGCGCCGGCATTCAGAAGCAGAGCAACACCATTGATCTCTTTAAAACCGCGGAAAAACTCGGCGTAGGGCATATCCTCGGAAAGGATCTGATCGAGACGAAACACCGAAAGACCCGAGAGAAAATCGAAGACTATCTCGCCACTCAGGAAAATCTCTACTTTACCGTCTGCGCCGATGCCTTCTCCACGGCCTTTGCGCCGGGGGTAAGTGCCGCGCAGCCTCTCGGGGTGGACCCGGAAATCGCCATTAAAATCATCAAACAGCTGATGCGCTCCGGAAAAGTCCTCAGTTTTGATATTGCCGAGGTCTCCCCAAGGTATGACCAGGATGATATTACCGCGAGCCTGGCTAAAACCTTAATCTTTACCGTGGTCAACATGCACTGTCTGAACAAAGACCTTCTGATCGATATTGACGTATAATACTGACGTATGATACTGACGTATAATCCGAGAAAAAGTCTGTATATTCTGAATAGAACGGATTTTTTACCGTCCTGGCATTTCTTAAACAGATATGGTAAACTATTTAGTGGTACAAAATGTACCGCACTTATAACTCTGAAATCTTAAGAAAGAAGGGACGAAATGGATAAGTTAAGACAGTATTTATTAAAAGGTGCCAATCATGTGGAGCTGATCATCGCATTATTGGTAACAGTCGGGATCATTGTCGGTTTGTACTCAGTGGTACAGTATATTATAAAGATCCCCACACTGGAAATGGCTGATACCTATGATTATGTGAAGAAATTTTTAGGTCTGGCCTTATTACTGGTTATTGGAATTGAGCTTGTGCTCATGCTCCTATCCCATTCCTCCGTGGCAATACTGGACCTGATTTTATTTGCCGCAGCACGGAAAATGCTGATTTACAGTGAAACGATGATCGATGTATTAATCGCTTCCGCAGCCATTGCTATTGTATTTGCCATTAAGAAGTATCTGGTGACCTCGAAGTATATGCTTCGGGAAGGCAAGATTTTATCCGCCGCATCCCCGATCAAAAATATCAATTTTGATATTAACACCGATATTCCCGAGGATAAAGGCAACACCATCGGAGGCCTGCTCTGTCGTCTGTCGGAAGATGAGTGTAAGCCCATCGAGCCCGGCGCCGAATTTACCATTGGAGATATCAAGCTGAAGATTGTAACCATGAAGGACGGATTAATCGAGGATGTACAGATCCAGGAGCTTGGAGACCAGAAGAAAAAGAAGAAAAAAGACAAGAAAGACAAATAAGTAAAAGAAATAAAAAAAACGGTTTACAAGCACAGGATTCTGTTGTATAATAAATTTTGTCGTCAACATCGAGCTGATGTGGCTCAGAGGTAGAGCACCTCCTTGGTAAGGAGGAGGTCGGCGGTTCGATTCCGCTCATCAGCTCCATAATAAAAACTCTCACAAGGCATTTGGATTAGGAATAATCCGGATGTCTTGTTTTTTTATGTCTATATTTAATATATCTATATTTTATTCTGTTTTTCCGTAAGGTTTATTATCTGGCAGGGCGGGTATAGGTGAAATAGAAATATAAAACCTTAAGGAAGTAGAAGTTTGATGTTACGAGCGGGGATAGCGTTTTTAATTATTGCTTTGATTGCGGGCTTATTTACATGCAGAAGACGTTAGGTTTATCTGCAGCAACATGGGGAGCAAAGCAGGGACAGAAGCTTAGAAAACCGGTGCCGGATGGTTTTCTAAGTTTTTTTTCTCTAAATTGTTTACATAATACTGCATTTTTATGCTTTGTGTGTTATACTATACTGGAAAAATTGGAAATTCTTATTAATTACCGGGTTGGATTTGGAGAGAAGAAAAATAATCACGGTTTATGGGAAAGATTCCTATGATTGTGAAATGGGAGGTAGTGAGGGGAATTGAGGGAACGCATATTGCTTGTGGAGGATAATGATATCAATTTAAAACTGCTGACATACGTTTTACGACCCTACGATTACGAAATATTCACAGCGACCAGCGGAAATGAGGCGCTGGATATTGTAAACCGAAAGAAGCTGGATCTGATTCTTCTGGATATCCGTCTACCGGATATCAGCGGCTTTGACATTTGTGAGATTTTGAAAGGCCATGAAGAGACGAAAGACATTCCGATCATCTTTACCACGGCCCTGGCCCAGAAGGAACACCGGATCAAGGGACTGCAACTGGGAGCCGTGGACTTTATCACCAAACCCTTTTTTCAGGAAGAGGTCATTCTCCGGGTGAGAAACCAGCTGAAACTGAAAAAAACCGAGAAGAAATTAAAGGAAACCATCGAAGACCAGACCCTGCTGCTGGACCACATTGAGCAGATGGTCTGGTACCTGAAAGATCCTACTTCCCTAGGAAAAGTAAACTACAGTTTTGCCGACTTTTTTGGCCGGAGTAAAGAGGAATTGGAGAATTCCTCTGTGGAAAAGCTTATGCAGGACCGGGAACTGGAGGTATGCCTGGAGGGAAATAAGTACGTCTTTGAACATAAAGAGAAAATCCAGCAGGAACATACCCATACCAACAGCGCCGGTGAACAGCGGCTCCTGTCGGTTACCAAAGTACCCCAGATCAATAAACATGGGGATGTGGTCTATGTAATCTGTTCGGCGGAGGATATTACCGAACGGCATCGAAAAGAAGAGGAAATTAAATATCTGACCTTCCATGATGCCTTGACGGGGCTCTATAACCGGACCTTTTATGAGGAAGAGCTGAAAAGACTGGATGTTCGAAGAAAGCTGCCCTTAAGCATGATCGCCTGTGATGTGAACGGACTGAAACTAACCAATGATATTTTCGGCCACCAGACCGGGGATCTCCTCTTGGTGGAAGTGGCAAATATTTTAAAAACCGCAACCCGGGAAAGCGATATTATTGCCCGCTGGGGAGGCGACGAATTTGTGATCCTGCTTCCCAATACCAATTTCGAGGAAGCCTACCGTATTACCGAGCGGATAAACGCACTGATGCAGGGAAGAACCGTGGAAATGATTCCCGTCAGTATTGCTCTGGGTGCGGCCACCAAAGAGAATGTCGAAGAGGATACCAAACAGATTCTTAAAAAAGCGGAAGACCGGATGTACCGTAATAAAACGGATACGAAGGAACAGCAGAACACCACCCTCTTAAACCGGTTTATGGAGAAATATTATGGACCGGAATACCGGGATATCCGCCACACCTCGAAAATTCAGCAGTACGGGGTGGAGCTGGCTGAAGCGCTGGATCTAAATGAAGAACAGCGGGAGAGACTGGATCTTCTGATCCGCTACCATGATATCGGAAAAATCTCGGTGCCCGGGAAAGTACTGAGAAAGGAAAAGAAAT
>JBEPWR010000192.1:0-3802 GCA_041642335.1 Eubacteriales bacterium | reverse complement strand
GCCCGCATAAACATACTATTTCTGCGAGGAGATCAAGACTATTATAGAAATTTTGATGATTTAATCATACATGTGTTTGACCCATTGCGGTCTCTTACCTATATTCCTGCTGACGAACGATCTGAAGATTCAATCTTAGAGCGGGGAAAAGAATTAAACGGAAATGAAGCCAAGTTTTTTTCTGAAGTCTTGGAAGAAATACAGGGTTTCAAGTTTACTGGCTATAATCAGAATGACGATTTAAGCAGTAATACGAGAAGCGAAATTATAGAGCAAGGCCGTATATTAGTTGAGAAATCTCGAGAATTAAAAGAAGAACATTTGAACAATTGATAATCTGAAGAAGAAAGTGGAACATGAATAAAACACTTACGGCTCAACTACCATAGAGATAATGGAGTAAAGAGCACTTGATAGAAATAATTTGAAGGTGTTTTTTTATTTTTAGGAACCGTTTTAGCAGAAAATGATAGTCATAACTACCTATAACACTGTGTTTGTATTGAACGTTATAAATAACTGTCCAACTAAGTTCTGTTTTTAAGCATTGAAAAAGGCGGGTGACAAGATGTCAAACAGTAGGCTTCCGGTAATTATTTTTCTAGGGCTGATAGCAGTGGCAACCGTTATAAACGTCGTAATCATCTTACAATATAACGCTCTCCCTATGCCGAAATTTGCTATAACCAACCCGCTGAGCACAATGATCATTGTAACTTTGATCACCGGCGCCATCGTGCTTATTCTCAAGAAGAAGGCTCCCGTAGTAACAATTCTAGTAGTATTGATCGCGTTAACGATAATCATACATAGTGCAATCATCATGCAGTTGAATCATATATTCATGCCAAAAGAGTTGGAAACAAATGAAATCGATAGGCTTGAAAAAGAATTGGATGAAGATTATGCAGAAATAATAGAATTAGAAGTAAGAGACCAAGGAGGTTCACAGCTGTCCATTACTGTATTTTTGACTGAAAATATTAGTGAAGAAGTCTCAACACAAATTCTAGATAAAATTCGAAAAATGTTAATTGGACATGAATTTGAAGATGATATCCACGAATATTCATGGGGAGAATTTGAAGTGTTATATAAAAGGAAGGAGGATTTCTTGTATAGCTTTTATGGAACGAGGGAGAGCGGCAGTGCGAGTATAGATTTACTTGAATGGGATGGGTACAATTTTTTAACTGATGAGGGTTTCCGTGTTAACTTCAAGTAATTGTTAGATAAACAAATTAAGCCGGAAAGCATTTTGAGAAAGGACTGATTGTTATAATAAAAAATGTTCGCCTATATGTATTTTTGATATTTTTGTTGTTTCTAATCGGCTGTACAGAGGAACCTTATAGTGATGTTATTGCATTACCAGATGGTGAAGTGGAGAGCATAAGTATGGTAAGAAGCCTGGGACCACCTCCATCGGAAAAGAAAACCATAACAAAAAAAGAGGATATTGGCGTAATATTAGAAAAGATAAACGGAATAGAAGTTGTAGAAAAACTTGAAGGTGGAGTTAATGGTGAACCTTCTACAATTATTCTAAACTATTTTTCTGGAGACACATACAGAATTCTCTTGTCTGGTTCTTTTGTTCAGAAAGATAAAGAATATTATATACTAGAATATAAACAAGGAAGACCATTTTCCATATTTGATGAGTTAGATTATCCTACAGAATATATAGACTATTAATAAAGCCGAAGAATTCTTCGAGGGTCTCAACCGTCCCAGCTCACAGAGGGACAGTTGAGACCCCTTCAAGCCGTACATTAAGAGTTTCATTCGGGGTTAGCAGATGGGAACCGGACATTAATGTCCGTTTACAATATATAGAAACTATTATAAAATGAATATAAGAAGAATTCAAACAAAATTCGCACAATTTCAGTTGGAAACAGAGGAAATTAATGGTACAATGGTTTTAAGTTTACAAAATTTAGATTGACGAACAATTCTTCCAGGAGATGTGTACACTACATTAACCATGACAACTATCCGGTACATATTCTCGAAAAGAAGAAGGAATAACTGACAAAGGATGGTTGTTATGAAAATAATTGAAAAAGAAGGATGGCTACGCGTTCAGATTGCTTACAACAAAGAGCATGTCAAAATGTTAAAGAAAATCGGCGAGGGGAAATGGGATCCAAAGGCCCGGGTTTGGAACTTTCCTTTAGAGAAAAAACCGGAATTGGAAGTCCTGCAGGGAGAAATTGTAAAGGTCAGTGCCTATACCGATGAGGTAAAACTACTTAAGAATCACCTAAAACAAAAGGGGTACAGCCCCAAAACCATCAAAAGTTATACGGGACATCTCGATCGGTTTTTAACCTACTCCAAGGGTGCCGTGGATAAGGCATCCATCAATGAGTATCTTTTATATTTGTTGGAAGAAAAGCAGTCTTCCCACTCCTACGCCAATCAAAGCATTAATGCGATTAAAGGCTATTTACGCTTAATCAATGAATCCGAGGATTTTACACCTCCTTATATTCCAAGACCCAAAAAAGAACATAAGCTGCCCAAGGTGATGAGTAAAGAAGAGGTCAAAAAAGTAATCGACGCGACCCATAACACGAAACATAAAACCATGATTATGCTCGCGTATTCCTGCGGTCTTCGGGTCAGTGAAGTGGCATCAATGAAATTAAAAAATATAGACAGTTCCAGAATGGTGGTGATCGTTGAACAGGGTAAGGGAAGAAAAGACCGGGTGGTTAGCCTGTCGGATAAAATGCTGCAGCAGCTACGGCAGTATTACCGGGAGTATAAGCCCGTAAAATGGTTATTTGAAGGGAGTGATCGCTCACGATACATCAGCACAAGAACCGTACAAACCGTATTCAATAACGGCGTAAAGGCGGTGGGAATCGAGAAGAATTTATCTTTTCACAGCCTGCGTCATTCCTATGCAACCCATATGTTGGAGGCCGGAGTGGATCTTCGGTTTATCCAGGAGTTATTGGGACATCGGAGTAGTAAGACTACGGAGATTTATACGCATGTTTCGGTGCAGAGTTTGGGGAAGATTGCTAATCCGTTGGATCAGCTGTAAGGTACATTCCCGAAACAACACCTATATCACCCTACATTGGGTGGTATTTACGCAAGATTTACGCTGGAATGAAAGAGTTCTCGGAAATCATACACAAAAAATGTATTTACCGTTTAATTTAGAGAGAAAATATTTTATAAAAAGGGTGGTTCAATTTGGGAGAAGTAAACGAGAATGAAATAAACAAAAATGAAAGAAAAGAAGTAGTAGTATATGATGAAAAAAGTGTACCTTTGAATGTTGTATCTTTTATAGCTCCACCAATCGGGCTTGTTTTATATATTTATTTTGGTTGGAATAATAGGTTTCCAATAAAATCATCGTCAATTGGAAAATCAGCTTTTGCTGGACTTTGTTTTCAGTTATTTATATTTTTGCTTGATTTGTATTTACTTCGTTTTTAATTAAAGATATAGAAAAAAGAATCAGTAGGAAGTGCAAAACTAATTACCATGATGATTGATATATATCAATTTATTTATTGGCTATGATAAGTTAAGAATAGAGAAAAGGTAAAGAGTAAGGGTTACATCCAGTGGATGTGGTTCTGAAGTTGAGTAGTTATGATTGAAGGATCATGAGAGAAGCCTCCTAGAGGATTAAAGATGTATGACTTCCGAGAACAGCGTATTTCCAACAAAATGAGAAGCGGGAGACTTAGTAGGTAGTCGTAAACACGCAAAACGTTATGCGAAATTCCATTCAAAGAAAAACACATCAAAACCATTTTACATAAGTTGA
>JBEPWR010000191.1:0-3815 GCA_041642335.1 Eubacteriales bacterium | reverse complement strand
TTCGCTATGGGGTAGGCCACCAGGGCTCCGATGAGTCCGGTGCCAAGAATCTCCCCGGCAAGGGCAAAGATGGCCTTTCGGGTCGTCATAAAGAAGACGCCCGCCAGGAATGCCCCGATCATACTGCCGGGAAAAGCCAATAGTGAGCCGGTCCCGAGAATATTTCGGATCAGTGAAGTCAGAAACGCTACGATCACCGCATAATAGGGTCCAAAGAGGACAGCGGCTAACACGTTAATGGCATGCTGTACGGGAAAGACTCGGGAAACGCCGATGGGAATGGAAATCAAATGGGCGCTGAAAACCCCTACAGCGATCAGTAAGGCCGCGGTGGTTAATTTTCTGGTGTTCATTGGTAATCCTCCTTTCATAATTTTGATGGCAGGGCTCCTACTTAAAATAAAAAAAGCACAAACCCGGTCATAGGGTTTGTGCTTCAATACACTAAAGTATTCGTCCAATAAGAATGGACGCACTTTCCTACGCTGGTATTATCCAGATCAGGTATTAAGGATTAAAGACGTAAACGGGTCTTTTTCTCAGCTGGCCTACCCAGCGCTCCCAGTGATTCGTATGTTATTGTATGGAACAAGGTTATCATAGCACAGAATATGCATTTAGGCAAATGTTAAATGATTGTAAAGTCGTTGACAAAGGGTTTGCAGTAACGTACAATGCAAGTATAATCAGAACGGATCATATACAAGTTTAATCAAGTTCATCACTTAGGAGGAGATCAAATGAAGAAAAAAGTCGCCTTTGTATGCGTCCATAACTCCTGCCGGTCACAAATGGCAGAGGGCTGGGCAAAAAAACTGGGGTCTCATGTATTGGAAGCATATTCTGCAGGAACGGAAGAATATCCCGAAGTAAAACCGAAGGCCGTGGAGGTTATGGAAGAGGCGGGCGTGGATATGAGCGACCAATATCCCAAACTTCTTACGGATATTCCGGAGGAACTGGATATTTTGATTACAATGGGTTGCAATGTGGTTTGTCCCTTCGTTCCGAACAGTCATAGTGAAGACTGGGGACTGGAGGATCCCTCCGGCGGTCCGATCGAAGACTTTCGAGCCACCCGGGATCTCATTAAAACAAAGGTTGAGGACTTAATTAAGCGGGTGGAGAACGGGGAAATTTAAGGACTCTCTTGGGGATCGGCAGCAATTATGGAGGCTGCTGATTCCTAAGAGAGTTTTTGCATTTGATGATCGCTGAAACAGTACTTTAAATTCTTTCGGATTTCCGTTATAATCAGTTTTAGTGACTTTAGCGATTTTAGTGATTTGAGAAAGGAAGTAGAAAATGAGTATTTTAACGGTAAAGAATTTAAGCCATGGATTTGGTGATCGGGCCATCTTCCACGAAGTCTCCTTCAGGCTCTTGAAGGGTGAGCATATCGGCCTGATCGGTGCAAACGGGGAAGGGAAATCCAGCTTTATGAATATGATCACCGGAAAGCTGCAGCCTGATGAAGGAGAAATTCAATGGGCAAAAAAAGTTCGGGTAGGGTATCTGGACCAGCATACGGTGTTGGAAAAAGGAAAAAGTATTCGGGAGGTGCTAAAAGGCGCTTTTCAGTATCTGCTGGATATGGAAACGGAAATGAATGAAATCTGTGAAAAGATGGCGGAGGCGTCCTCGGAAGAACTGGAAACCTTAATGGCGGATATGGGAAACCTTCAGGATATGCTGACGAATAATGATTTTTACATTATTGACGCCAAAGTGGAAGAGGTGGCCAAGGGACTCGGCCTTAATGAGGTGGGTCTGGAGAAGGATGTGTTTGACCTTAGCGGAGGACAGCGGACCAAAGTGCTGCTGGCAAAGCTGCTTTTGGAGAAACCGGATATTCTTCTGCTGGACGAGCCGACCAACTTTTTGGATGAAGAGCATATTCAGTGGCTGAAACGATTTCTGCAGGAATATGAGAACGCCTTTATTCTGATATCCCATGATATCCCCTTTTTAAACAGTGTGATTAATCTGATTTACCATATGGAAAACCAAAAGTTGGAGCGCTATGTGGGGGATTATGAGGAATTTCAGCAGGTCTATAAGGCAAAGAAGCAACAGCTGGAAGCGGCGTATAAAAAACAGCAGCAGGAAATTGACGGGCTCAAAGATTTTGTGGCAAGAAACAAGGCCCGGGTAGCCACCAGAAATATGGCCATGTCCCGGCAAAAGAAACTGGACAAGATGGAGAAAATCGAGCTGCCCCAGGAAAAACCGAAACCGGAGTTTCATTTCAAACAGGGAAGAACTTCGGGGAAGATGCTGTTTCAGACCAAAAACCTTGTGATCGGTTATGACGAGCCGCTGACAAAACCCCTGGACCTTCAAATGGAAAGAGGCGAAAAAATCGCATTGACGGGAGCAAACGGGCTGGGAAAAACCACACTGCTTCGGAGTATTTTAGGGGAGATCTCCCCGGTTGACGGAGCGGTGGAACAGGGAGAGCATTTGGAGATCGGGTATTTTGAACAGGAAACGAAGAAAGCCAATTATAACACCTGTATCGAAGAGATCTGGAAGGAGTTTCCTTCCCTCAATCAACATGAGGTACGTTCAGCCTTGGCAAAATGCGGACTGACCACAAAACATATTGAAAGCAAGATGGTGGTCCTAAGTGGCGGAGAGAATGCAAAGGTTCGCCTTTGTAAGCTTTTGAATCGGGAGACGAATCTGCTGATTCTGGATGAGCCGACCAACCATCTGGATGTGGACGCAAAAGAAGAGTTGAAACGGGCCTTACGAGCCTATAAGGGGAGCATCCTATTAATCTCCCATGAACCGGAATTCTACCAGGAGATTGTCACGGATATCTGGAACTGCGAACATTGGACGACAAAAATAGCGTAAAAATTATCAAGACAGCACAGACCTTTAAAACCGGGGGTTTGTTGCTGTCTTTTTTTGTTTTCCTGTTAAAGAAAATGAAAGATCAACCGATAATAAATGGGACGAGTGTGTATAATTCCGATAGTGAAAAAAAGTTATCCAAATATCGGTATTACTCTCAACACACATCAATTCATAAGGAGGGAAGCTGACGATCAGCGCAAAACATGAAAAGCATTCGGATGAAATTAATTTTATATTTTTCTGCGGTCATTTTGGTGATCTCGATTATTTTCGGAGGCGCATCAATTTTTACCACAAGCACGATTATTGAAGAGGAAGCGGAACAGGCCTTGGAAAGGCAATCGGAAGAAGTCGGAGAGGTGTTTGCCAGTGAACTGGAAGGAGGTCTGAACACCCTCAATGCGATCAGCGACAGCAGTGCCATGGGGACCATGTCCTGGTTTAATCAACGGCAAATTCTGGACGGGTATCTGGAAACTTCGGATTTTATCGGTCTCGGAGTGGTAAGCCCTGACGGAGCTACTAAATATGCGGATGGATCAACAGCGGATTTAGGTGACCGTGAGTACGTGATTAAAGCTTTTGAAGGAGAGTCGAATGTATCCGATGTAATCATCAGCCGGGTTACCAATTCTCCGGTAGTGATGATGGCCGCCCCCATCGAATACCGGGATGAGATCGTCGGGGTATTAGTGGGAAGACTGGAAGGCGTTTTTTTGAGTGAATTACTGGAGGGAAAAGGATACGGCAATGAAGGGTATGCCTATATTATCAATGAAGAGGGGACGGTCCAGGCCCATATTGATCAGGAACTTGTGATGAATCAGTTCAACCCCATTCAAGGAGTAGCAGAAGATCCCTCCTTGGAGCCCGTGGCAGAAACCTTTCAGGTGATGCTCGAAGAAGATAACGGCGTGGAAAGTTATCAGTATCAGGGCGATGATCTTTAT
>JBEPWR010000190.1:0-3833 GCA_041642335.1 Eubacteriales bacterium | reverse complement strand
AGCTCCTGCAAACCATGTAAAAGAGCCTCTCTCGATTCCGGCCGGTTAAAGCCGGTATCCACAAGCAAACACTCATCTTCCCCCTTTATCAGATAAGCGTTTAGGGCTTTTAGCGGATTATTGGGGAGGGGAATTTCGATTCGATAAAGATTTTTCTGTATTTCTTCTATCAATTTACAGCACCTCTTTTCGGTAGGCTTTAAATGCCGATGCGATGGAGTATTCCTCTTTGATTTTTTCTTTCGAAACCCAGCGCCCGTCTTCCAGTAAGTCCTTTGAAATCTCCGGTAGTAGCGGATCTCTTTCCTGAACTTTTAAGGCGTTAGCGGACTCTACGCTAAAATTCTTCTGAGGGCCCTTTACCACAGAATTTTTATTTGAACTTTCTTTTGAATCCAGCTCCACCTGATAGGCAATTAAGTTCCACTGGATATGACTAAATACTGCTTTACTTTCTTCGAGCTTCGTTACTTTATATACCGTAAGGTTTTCTTCTTCCAAAAATTTCTCAGTCTCGAGCATCCTGCTAAGCGCCGACTTTTTTAAATGCCCCTCCAGGTTCGGAAATTCCCAAAGTCCTGCGAGCAGTCCCCGGTCCTCTCTTTTTCGAATAAAAATCTTGTCTCCATGCTTTAAAATGAGTACCGTCTTTTTTTCCAGTCTCTTTTTTATCGCTTTGGATTTCACCGGAATTTCTCCCTGCAGATTTTTCTCAAAGGCCGTGCAAAACTTAGAAACCGGACAATCTAAGCAGTCAGGGTCTTTCCCGGAAGTACAGACCACCGCTCCCAGTTCGATTAGTCCCTGATTGAAATCTCCCAAATTTTTCTCCGGTAAAAGCCCTCGAACCTTTTCCGTAATTTCTTTTTTCGTTTTCCCGAGTCTGATGTCTCCTTTATTTCCGGTAATTCGGGTCATTACCCGCAGCACATTCCCGTCTACGGCAGGAGCCCTTTGTTCAAAGGCAATGGAAGCAATCGCTCCTGCGGTATACTCTCCAATCCCTTTCAGCCCTTGGAGGCTTTCCGTATCCTCGGGAAACTCCCCCTTATAGGTTTCGACTACTTCCTTCGCAGCAATTTTCATGTTTTTTACCCGGCTGTAATAACCCAGCCCCTCCCAGAGCTTTAACAGATCCTCATCCTCGGCCCCGGCTAAATCCTCCACAGTAGGGTATTTTCCGATAAAACGGTGAAAATAGGGAATTACAGTATCCACCCGGGTTTGCTGCAGCATAATTTCCGACACCCAGGTATAGTAAGGGTTTTTAATGTCCCGCCAGGGCATCCTTCGTTTATGTTTTCTGTACCATGTCAGCAGATTTTGTTGGAATTTAAGGATCTGGTTTACGTCCTCCAGTGGATTTTCTTTTTGGTTTGCTTTTCCAATAATCGTATCTCTCATAATTACTCCTCTGTCTCCCCTTTAAGTTTCTCTTTTGCAGCGGTTCCCGCCGCAAAGCCGGTGGAAAAAGCGATCTGCAGATTGTACCCTCCCGTTATGGCGTCCAAATCCAGCACTTCTCCGGCAAAATAGAGTCCTCTTACCTTTTTTGACTCCATGGTTGAGGGGTTTACCTCTTTGACATTAACGCCTCCTGCGGTTACAATTGCGTCTTTTACCGGCCGCAGCCCTATGACTGTAAGGGGTAGGGACTTCAGTCCTTCAATCAGCTTGTTGCGCTCCTTTTTTTTCAGTTCGTTCATTTTACGCTCCTTGGGAACACCCAGAAAAGGGAGCACTTCTTCGATAAATTTTTTCGGCCAGAATTCCGTTAACAGATTCCCCAGATGCTTAGTTGTTGTACCCGCCTCAATAAACCACGCTTTCAGCTCCTCGTAGCTTTTTCCGGGAAAGAAGTCAACCTCCACGGTCAAGGGCGTTTCCTGTAAATTCAGTTCATTAATCCAGCTGCTGAGCTTTAATACCGGAGGCCCGGAAATTCCGTAATGGGTCAGCAAAAGATCGCCGGATTCCATCAGCTTTTTCCTTCCTGAAATCTTAAGAGAAACATTCGAAAAGGAAATCCCGGCCAAATTTTTAACCCAGCTTTCACGCAGTTCAAAAGAGGTTAGGGCCGGCTTGATTTTTTCAATACTGTGGCCTAATTCTTCAGCCATTTTATAGCCGTCACCGGTACTGCCCGTTTGGGGATAAGACATGCCTCCGGTGGTTACTATCACCGAATCCCCAGGAATTTCCCTGTCATCGGTCAAGACCACTCCGGCAACTTCTTGATTAACAGCCATAATGCTCCTTACCTTATGGTTCAGCCAAATGTTCACTCCTAACCGGTATAGATCCTGAAGTAAAATATTAATGATCTCCATACTATTATCACTTACAGGAAATACGGTTCCTTCCTTTTCCAGCTTAAACTCGCATCCCCGCTCTTCGAAGTAGTCAATTAAGTCCTTCGGACCCAGTGCTTCAAAGGCTTTATATAAAAACTTGGGATTATGAACCGTTGCCCGTTGATGTTCTTTCTTATCCTTGATATTGGTCAGGTTACATCTTCCGCCCCCGGTAATTTTCAGCTTTTTTCCCAGTATTTCATTTTTTTCTATCAAAATAACCTCTTGATCGGAGCCCGCCGCGCTAAGGGCCGCAAACATTCCCGCCGGGCCTCCACCGATAATGATGATTCGTTTTTTACTCATGTTTAAACTCCTTAATATACTTAAAGTTTTTTATTTTTCTGTCCTGTTTTTATCCACTACTTGTTTTTCATGATATTTCAGTATCTCCTCCATTATAACAAAAAAAGAGGATTAATCCCATTTTCATGATTATCGAAAGTCCCTGAGCCCTGAACTAAATTTATGATATAATGATGCAAAAGAAGGACTAGGAGGCTTTTATGAAACAGGAAATGATCTTGCAGGTTCAAAAAGAATATACAAAGAAATATCGGGAAGGCTATCCTCTCGTAACAAAAGACGCGATCCAGAGCACAAATGCTCTTCAACAGGAAGGTGATATCATTGTGCTTACCGACTTCGACGGAAACTTCATCGGTCGGGGCTATTATGGTAAGCAAAATAAAGGAATCGGTTGGATTCTTACCCATAAAGAAAGGGAGTCCATCGACGGTCAGTTTTTTCAAAATAGAATTGCCACCGCCTTGAATAAACGGGGAGGATTTTATCATCGGGAGGACACCACTGCTTTTCGGATCCTTAACGGTGAAGGCGACGGAATCGGCGGGCTTACCATCGATTGCTTCGGGGAGTACTATCTGATTAATTGGTACAGCCTTGGAATTTATCGATTCCGGGAGGAGATTCTGTCGGCCTTAACCTTATTGATCCAGCCCAAAGGCGTCTACGAGAAAAAGCGCTTTGATCAAAAGGGAACCTATGTGGAGGATGATGATTTCGCCACCGGAACTCGGGCAACTTTCCCTCTTTTAGTCAAGGAAAACGGGGTCAATATCGAAGTGAACTTAAATGACGGCGCCATGGTCGGAGTATTCCTGGATCAGCGCAATGTCCGTGAAAGATTGCTTAAGGCTTATGCAAAAGGCAAAACCGTACTGAATACTTTTTCCTATACGGGAGTTTTTTCCGTATTTGCAGCTCTGGGAGGAGCCTCAAAAACCACCAGTGTCGACCTTGCCAAAAGAAGTCTTGAACTGACCGAGGCCCAGTTCCGTGCCAATGGCATTGATCCGGCTACCCAGGAAATCCGGGTAGAGGACGTTTTCAATTTCTTTGATTACGGACAAAAGCATGGACTCCGATACGACATTACGATTCTGGATCCTCCAAGCTTTGCCCGATCCAAAAAACATACCTTCAGCGCAAAAAAAGATTACACCCACTTATTGAAAA
>JBEPWR010000189.1:0-3872 GCA_041642335.1 Eubacteriales bacterium | reverse complement strand
ATAGATTTTTCCACAAACCTTTAGTAGGGGCATCCTCTTTTCATAAGATCAATCAATAAAAAAGCCGAGCTACCTCTTCATTGGCAACCCGGCTATCTATTAAGACCCGTGGTTTTCCGTCCCTATCTTACGAAAGGTTTGGCTTTTTCTTCATGAGTTCTGAAAAACAAAAAGCCCCCATTTGGATCAAACTTCCAAATGGAGGCCTTATAATTGGTAGCTTCGAGCGAAACCCCAACGATCTGCTGATCATCGATTTACCTCGCTGCTAGTTTTTTAAAAATGTATTTCTTTTCTTTTTATAAAGAAATACTCCTCAATGTCAACCATAAAAAAGTTGCGAGCAATCACTAACTCCTATAAGATTGCTTTTTCAAATATCTAATTTTATATACTTTCCTGCTTTTGGCCCGCGCCCCTATTCCCATGCGATTACCTGCGCCCCTCGCGACCATTAAAAATTCAGTGGTTTCCCCATTTACCTGTAAAAGGGAGAGACTTCTATCCTCTGTTCGCTCGAAATGAACTCTAAGAAACTGAAGTCCCCCCTGATTTAGAGGTTTATCCTAATTTGGGAGATTACCTCTCTTCTGAACTCTGATGTATTTGTTCCCTTTTGCCACTTTTCCTTTTTCTGACTTCGGTAATTTGTTCTTACTTAGCTCAAAACCCAGAGTCGCCACCACTTCCGCAGTCAGCTCCATTTTTTCGTGTGCGACAAAAGAAAGATTATCCCTGCACGTGTGCATTATCCAACCGAATTCTTCCGTTTCCATGCCCCCATCCGGCTCTATATCCCAATTCATCCACTCAAAGTAGGCGATCGGAATTCCAAGCAGTCGGAAAGGAACATGATCGCTCCAGTCTCCTGTAGTGCCCCCTTCAAAGTATTCGGATTCCGGACTTGTCCTTAAATCATGCCCCATACGCTGTCCGATCTTCAATGCCAGATCCCGAACCCATCCGGGATTATCATCTACTCCGGAATAAACATAAAAGAAATCACCGGCCCCAACTGAATCCAGATTGATCATTGCAACCGTATTCGCGATCTCCTCGTCACTCATTTGTCCAGCGTAATATCGGGATTCCCGAAGCCCCACTTCTTCGGCGCCGAAAGCAATGAATTTGATGGTGCCTAATGTTTTATACTCCGATAGTATTTCAGCCGCTTCAAGCATTACGCCAACTCCTGAAGCATTATCTCCGGCACCAGAGAATATTTCACCAATATCTTCGCAACTCCTTTCAGAAACAGAATCGTAATGGGCTCCGATAATTACGGTTTGGTCGAATTTGCCTTTTTTGGTTGCGATAATATTTTCGGATTCATACTCAGAGCCATACCTTGTAAAGGAAAACGGCTGAATTTCCACCTCGTACCCCATCTTAGAAAACTGCTCAATTACGTAGTCGGCAGTTTCGATATCTTGAAGAGTTCCAGTTGGGCGGGCGCCAATAACTTCGGCCAAATGAAAAACGTGTTGGTAAGCCAAATCACCGGTTACTTGTTCGGGAATTCTCAGTCCAGATTGGTCTGCTGAAACATTGGCAGGAATCGTGCTGAAAGATAAAACTGATAGAAGGGCAAAAATTAAGGCAACAAATCTTATTTTCTTCATGCATTTTCTCCTTTTCTCTCTTTTTAAAATATAAATCGCATCAACTCTAATCAGTGTCCGACAACTTGAGCCCCTCCTTTCTATTCGAAGATAAAAAAAGCCGAGCTGCCGTCATTTGGCAACCCGGCTATCTTGTATAGACCCGTGGATTTCCGTCCCTGTATTCCTACAGGTTTGGCTTAATCAAATTTACTGGGACCTTCAGATGGTCATAGACCAATAAGAAATAAATTTCATTTTTGTCAAGTCAAAAAAAGGAAGCGCAAAATTCCCCACTCCAGCTACTTACTTCAGCTCCTACTCCGTTTTCCTGGAAACGGAATGAGATCCGCCTTTTCCATTCTGTAATTATTACCTTTACATCGGGGGCAACATACATCCACTCGTTCGGTCATTTCAAAAGCCGGGAGAGCTCGATGCCCGATAACTTTGAAAATGAGCTCAGCGACTACGCCAGCCCAATTGCAATCCCGGCATTTCACCCGTCTGTCCAGTACCATGTATTCCTCTGTATCGATTTCAGAATCAATTTCGCATCGCATAAGGTCTAAATTTCATCCTGCTCCGTTTCCAGAATTTCATCACCTACCTGCAGTTCATCTGTCATCTGCCATCTATCAACAGTAATTTCCTGTCTCTGGAGCAACGGGCTTATTTCTCCCTTCATTCTTTCTTCCAGAATCCAATGAAATGTATTGGTATTATCATCAGTTGCAAAAAGAAATTCAATATCATGGTCCATTGGATATTTAGAATAGGAATGTACCCCCCAAATATACACCTGTGGAAAACCATCCCCGTCAAAATCGTATGCAAGAGCATATTCTGAGTAGCTGTCTTCACATAGCAAAGGAAAAGGAAGCGAATCAACGACAGAAGCGTTTGGGAAAGTATTCGTCGTCGTAGTGATATCGAAAGACTGCTGGCAAAAAAAGAGGGTCAGGGGATATGGTTCGAAAATAAAGAATTTTTGAAGCATATATTTGAAATCATCCAATGCTTCCTGCGAGAGTTCCTGGCCGATTACGCCACCCGAGTGCACATTATAAATGCCAAAATGTTTATTTATACGTGTCAAGGATAAGTGACGCTGGATCGAATTGCTTATAGAAAGAGGGTCCGGGGCGAAAAAAATGGGGTTAATGCCTGAAGGATTCGACAGACTGGGATTTGTACTGAAATAGATTATGATTGCGTAAACAAAGATAGTTAAACCGGCTATTACACAGGCGCTTTTTTTTGCTCCAGGAATTCGAAGCGTCACCAAAATTCCTGGCCGGATCTTTCTGTAGTCTTCGAAGGGCTTTCCGATTCGTTTAGATAAATCTCGATCTTCAAGAAAAACCAAGCATAGAACGCAAATGGTCATTATCAAAAAATTGAAATACCGGAAAAAATAAATAGTATCGTTTAATGTGCCGATTGGATGAAAAAGGTGAATGGAAGAAAAAACAAGAACAAGACTTGCCAAATACTGGGGATGTCTATGATAATTGTAAAAATCGGTGTCGATCAGCGGATCATCGTTGACGGCGGAATACAGAGTACTCCGTGCCTGTCCAAGGTTTAATTTCGAGAGTGCCATCCATCCCATAGAGCAAAGAAATAAAAACATAGGAAGGGTTAAACGCTGAGGTGTTTGGCTCGGGCCAGGCCAATTCGCCGAACAAAAAAATATGAAAAAGATGGCATGCACTGCTATCCCAAGGACAACTTTTCTTAAGAAGTGGTCGCACAACATTCCAACAACGACAATAATGAAAAAAACCCAATTTATGGTGCCTACCCAATTCAGTTCCGGCAATGAATCCACCGCCAGGATTTCCACCCATGCCCAGATTATTAGGAATTTACCTATTGGCCGAACAACCGATGAAAACTGATCATATTTCCTGCCCCACACCGGAAAAAATCTGGAGGGATCATGAGCGATCCAGAGGCAAGACAAACCGATCACAAGGAGCGCCGACCCAAAATAAAAGGGAAAAGGCGAAGGATATACAAAAAATAAAAGAATGTTGTTCTCCAAATTTAGTTCTCCTCGCTGAGAAATAACATTGGTTCATTATCTTTAGATAGATGTTGTGCTGGTTCATGGACAATCAATTCTAATGGATTGATGTACACGGAAATCCGATAGGAATGGGATCTGATTTTTTTTCAGATTAAGCTTGCAATGATGGAAATTCATCACGGTCACATTTTCCAAAATACGCTAATGAGAATTGAGCATTGTATTAAAGGAAAACC
>JBEPWR010000188.1:0-3914 GCA_041642335.1 Eubacteriales bacterium | reverse complement strand
TTACGGGAAGAGTCAGTGACGCTGCGGTTCCCCTACTCGGAATCTGGCTGCTTGGCGGGTTCGTTGTTCAGGCAATCGTTGCGATTGTGGACCTGAAAGGCGGAAATACCACCGGCGGAAATACCTTCCTGTTTTTCAGCGCATTTTTTATGCTCGTGGGCGGTATGGAGATGCTGTTTAAATTTCAAATGGCCAACAGCAATATTTTACTGGACACCCGGATCGACGGATGGGCCTGGACGGTGCTTGCCATCGTCGTGCTTCTTTGGACGCCGGCCTTTTTAAAGACGCCCTTGGTGCTTAGCCTGATCGTCTTTGCCCTAAATGTAGCACTGCCCTTTATCGCACTGATTGATCTACAGGTACTCTCTTCGGAGTTCGCTTTCATTCCCGCCTATGCGTTATTGATCGCAGGAATTGTGGGGATTTATCTGTCGGCGGCAATCATTGTTAATACGGCCTTCGGACGGGAAGTTTACCCCATGCCCGGACCGATCATCAAGGACCGCCCGGCGAAAGCTTCCGAGCCTGCAACCGTTACCGTAGCCGACGAGCAAGAGTCGCCAAGTGTAGCGTAAAGAACCAGAAAACCAAAGAAAACCAAAGGGGACGGAGGTGTTTGAGTCATGATGGCTCCCACACTTCTGTCCCCTTTTTTTAGTTTTTGCGCTTCAGTTTTTGTGCTTTAGTTTTTGCGCGGTTTTATCATCTTTTCAGTTCAATCCGCTCTACGTATACCCACGCCGCTTTCCTTAGCTATCCCCTTACTTCTCTACGCCTCTTACTCATCCATCAGCTCAATCATATCCACATCTGCCAGCTGAGCCGGATAGCTCTCCATTACCTCACCGGTATAAAAGATCCGTATTTCGTCGCCTACTTCAATCTCGGAAAGTCGTTCTTCAGAAAGGCCATCGGTCGGCAGCGTTACCCGGTCCGCCGTATCACGCATATCTTCTCCCTCTGCAGGCTCTACCAACAGGGAATCCTCATCCATCTCGAGAACCGTCGCAACAAACTGATACTGCTGCACATCTTCAAGGTCCGGATCATCGGTATCACCGTTATTGGAATCATTTTCGCATCCGATAAATATGCCTGCAGCTAAGATGAATATGAGGGTTACATAGATCATTTTTTTAAGCATTTTACTCCCTCCTTTTTCTCGCTTCTATTTCTCGCTCCTATGGATTACTACATTTTTCCCCCATCTATATTTTATTATCTTTATCCATTCGACGACTAAAGGGGGGGGAGATGTTCCCGGTTTTTGCAAAAAAGCAGATTTTTTTGCAGAAAACCCGCAAAAAACGGAGGTGTAGGTCTGAAAATGGGGTTATATTCCATTTTCGAACCAAACACCTCCGTCCCCTTCGGTTTACTCTTCCGGGAGCTGATATTCATAGTCCCGGGGAGTAATCCCGTCGTGCTGCGCCGGATCGTAAGGCTCCGGTCGGACAAAATATACCTTTTCTTCGAAGAAGAAAGGGATTCGAAACCATTTCGGGCGCTTGCCGGTGTTTTTACTGACATAGACCGAAACATGGCTGTCGCAGCGCTCCGTAGGCTCCGTGCCTTCGATGAAGAGCTCGGTGACTACCTGGGAGCCTCTCGGATCCCGCTCGCAAAGGGCGGTGGGAAGCTTTCCGGAAATCCGGCAGACCTCCACTTCAATAATATTGGAAGGCCGGGAGAATTCCCGGTCAGGATAATCCTCCATCTCATGGATCCTGCCCATCACCTTCGACCAGAGCCTTGCGGAGACCACACTGCTGCTTCGTAGGGATTCGTTCTGATCATATCCCATCCACGTGGCGCCGGACAAATACGGGGTGTATCCCACAAACCAGGCATCCTGCTGATCCTGGGAGGTACCGGTCTTTCCGGCCACCGGGATCCCCTCATTATGAGGCTGAATTGCTGCCTGCCAGCCGTAGCCTTCATTCTCTGGCGTTACCGCATACTCCATCATATCCGTAAGAAGGTAGGCCACATCCTCGCCCACAATTCTTCGGTCCCCCTCATTGGATCCGATTTTTTCCCGCTGATCCACTAGAACCTCTCCGTCCGGCCCGATAACATGGGTAAAGGATAATAAATCCTTATAAACCCCCTGATTCGCCACCGCATTATAGGCCCGATTCATCGTATAGGGAGAGGCACTGCCTGAGCCGAGCACCGTCGAATAATTATAGGTATGATGTTCAATTCCGAGATCATTCAGATACTCCCGCATCACCGCGACTGACCCGGCTACGGTAGGATCCAGTTCATCGAGGAGCTTTGTTGCAGAAACATTACTGGAAAGCGCTAGGGCCTCCCGAAGATTAATCAGTCCTAAATATCCGGTCATCCCCACATTTTCCGGATGCCGCCGATCCGGGTTGTTAAAATCAAAGTATATGGGCAGATCATCAATCACACTGGCAACGGTATGATCATTGTCCAGCGCTGGAAGAAATGCGGCTAAGGGTTTGATTGTGGATCCTACCGGCCTGCCCTCACCAATGGCCCGGTTAAAGGTCCATCTTCCCTCGGATTGCCGTCCTCCGATTAAGGCTTTAATCTCTCCGGTATAAGGGTTCGAGATCACCATGGCCGCCTGGGGCTGTACATTTCCGTTTTCATCCCGAAGGAGGTTGCCGTCATCGTCCCGAAGACTCGGCGGAAAGTTGTTGGGATTTTCAAATTCCTCCTCCAACACATCCTGCATCGATCGATCCAGCGTACTGTAAATCTGAAGGCCTCCGGTACTGATCTTTTGCCTTGCCTCATCAATACTCATCCCGTCCTTAACAAAGGCTGCAATGACGTCTTCCCGGATAAGCTCTGCGAAATGGGCGGAAACCTCACTGCCGTCATATCGACTGGGATTGATTCGTTCATGAAGACTGTCCGCCTCATCGATCGCCCGTTCATACTCTTGTTCGCTGATGTACTCATTTCGTAGCATTTGACCCAGTACGGTTTTGTATCTTGGCACCGTCCGCTCGTCGAAAATGATCGTGTAATCCTGATAGGTGCCGTACACAATATCCTCCTCTGAGACTTCATCGGAGGGAATAAAGCGAATCGGTGAATACCGGGCGGGATGTTTGGTAATTCCCGCAATCAAGGCACTCTCGACTAAATCCAGCTCGCTGACAGATTTCGAGAAATAGGCCTGGGACGCCGCCTCCACACCGTGATTCTGTCCGCCCAGATTAATCGTATTTAAATAGGCCTCTAAAATCTTCTCCTTGGACAGCTGACTTTCGATCTCCTTGGCATAATAGGCATCCTGGATTTTGCGGCTTAGGGTCTGCTCATGGGTAAGATAGACGTTTTTTGCCAGCTGCTGGGTAATGGTACTGCCTCCCTGCCGGGATCCCGTTGTAAGGTTCTGCCAGATGACGCCTGCAATTCTTCGGTAATCGAGTCCGTTATGTTCCCAGAAACGTTCATCCTCCACCGCCACAATCGCTTCCTGCAGCGTCTTCGGAATGGTCTCAAGGGGAACAATAATCCGTTTTTCCTCATTTCCGATGATCTCCATCTGATCCCCGTCACTGTCATAAATAATCGAGTTCTTCTCAATATAATCATAGATGTTTGTTGCATCGATTTCCGGTGTGTCACTGAGTACGGTAAGGGTCCATCCCAGTCCCGTAACGCCGCCGAGTAGGATCATTACTGCAATGATGATGCTGAGGATCTTTAAGCCTCTAAGCAGTACGCCTTTTTTATTGGATGACTCCCTTTTATCTCCCCTTCTTTGCCGGGGGCTTTGGTCCTGTTCCTTTTCCTTCATGATATGATTCCTCCTGAATTCCACTAATGATTTCCATAATCCATTATAAAGGTTTACTATAACATATTATACGTCAAAAAGGAACAGAAAGGAACCAAAGGGGACGGAGGTGTTTGAGTCACGG
>JBEPWR010000187.1:0-3914 GCA_041642335.1 Eubacteriales bacterium | reverse complement strand
GATAAACCAATCCTCCTGAAACTATAGACAATATAAACGGAAGGCCAATAGGGCTGGTTTGGGTAGAGCTTTCCGTAATAATTACTTCCTTTAACACGTCAATATTCAAACCGTAACCGAATATTTGGGTGATTAGGTAGGTGATCATATAAACGAATAAGGGGTGATGATTAACCGGTTTCCACTTTGATTTTTTGTACTTGACGTCTTTAAAAACGACATAAATCTTTCCGTATATTATGGTGATCATTCCCAAATGAATGGAAATGTAGCTTAAAACTCGCCCAAACTGGATAGTGCTTGACTCCGGGAAATAGTACTCCATTATGACCGGTGCTACCATCATCACACCGCCAAAGATTAGCAGTCCTTTCGCCAATAACCGGATTTTTTTCGGTAAATTTGAAATGATCATAAAAGCGATGCTTCCTACAAGCAGCATAAATGCGGATCCTAAAATAATTCCTTCAATGTTCATTAAATAGTCCTCCCTTAAGTGTCTTGCTGTTATTTCTATTAATGTGAATTTCCTATTTCTTCAATCCAAAAGCCTGAAGAGTATTCATAATTTCACTCGTATTTTTCATTTACAAAGGCAATGGAGTTTTTACTAAGTTTTTCTAACACATCGAGATTGATGTCCGACAGCTTCTTGACGTAAATGCAGGCTTTTCCCATCTTGAATTTTCCCAGATCTTCCAAAAGCTTCTTGTTTTCTTCCGTTGGCGAATACACATACAGGGAAAATGCCGTTTTTCGAGGGGAGAATCCGATTATAAACGCATCTCCTTCGTGACCGCTTGCGTATGTATAATGATACTTTCCAAATCCGATCATGGTGGGCCCCCACATTGTCGGCTCAAATCCTGTCCACTCTTTCATTAATTCAATCAGTTGGAAGCTTTCTTCCTTCTTTTGCTCATTTTCCACATAGGAATGAATGAAATCATTTACGTTGACATCGGTTTCAGTGGTTTTATTTTTCTTTGCCATTTCAATATCTCCTTCCGAATCCATTATTCTTCAATTACCCAAGCTATTCGTCGATCACGATACCATCAAACCTCAGAATCCTCATTCAGATATAGGAGAGCAAAAATCATGAACAAGTTCCATCAATTCACAACCTTTTCGGTGTAGATTTAAGGAAATTTCATGTATCCTCCATGAGTTCCCTCATGACCCTCTAAGTATTATAAAGCTTTCGACTAACCTTAATGGATAAGGGAATGGCTAGTAACGTTAGTAAACCTAAGGCTAGCAAAATTTCCGGTGCATGGGATGCCTCGCCAAAGCGGTGTAAAAATGAAGTAGTCTGAGCAGCTCTTGCGGTCGGCATAATACTGTCGATCATTCTTACACTCCCAACGATGGCAACCGCTCCGCCGATAAGCGCTCCCACCCGAAGACGGTCATTTTTTATAAGAGCAATGGCTGTGCTTCCAAACCAGAAAAGCGCATAGAGTAAAATAATGAACATCACACTTTCGAAAGTAATTACTGATTCATTCATTGGAACAACTTCCGGGCCTCCGCTTTCTATGGTTCCACCGCTAATCAAAACGATCAACAGAATAACTCCTGCAAAAATCAAGGTGGATATAGAAAACACAATATGGATAATCACAGCAGCTATGGGTTGAAACAAATAGATATTGGCTAAGACATATTCTGAGCTGACCGGTGCAAGGTCATAGATTCTTTTTTTGCTGTTTACAATATTATACATAAGAGAGAAGCTGACAATGGGGCTTAAAACCATAGCCATATTAAACCCTGTTAAAGTAAGGGCAAATATCATTATAAAGATTAAGATATAGAGAACGATCCCCTGCTTCATATTTGCTTCAGGACCTTGAATTGAGTGGAAAAGCATTTTTTGAAATGCCATGAATTGTTTAAACATTCCTCTCCCCTCCTTTTTTTCCGGAATAAATCATTAAATCCTCTATGGTGGGTCTTTGGGTCTTGACACCGTTGATATCCCTAAGCATGTCTTTGTTTTCCAATAGCCCGGTAAAACCAAAGCTTGATTCTTTCATTCCCCAAAGGGCTTTTTTTATGCTGTCCGTCATCTCTGACTTATCAATACTCACAAGAGAAAATCGGTCCAGCAGAGCATCTTTTTCCTCATTGAATATAATCTTACCCTCATCAATAAAGGTAAGGTCGTCGGCAACCTTCTCCAAATCACTGGTGATATGAGTGGAAAAGATCAAGGATTTTTCCTCATCCTGCATATGTTCCAAAAGACAGTCCAACAACTCCACCCTGGCTACGGGATCCAACCCTGCGGTAGGCTCGTCCATAATGACCAGGTCCGGATTATGGGCCAGAGCCATCACGACGGAAAACTTCATTTGCATTCCCTTGGAATAGTGCACAAGCTTTTTATTCGGATCCAGCTGAAATCGCTGCATTAAGGTATCGAATCGTGCGATGTAGGTTTCACGATCATAAAAGGGTGCAAAAATCTTCACTAGTTTCTTCGGCTTCATTCCCGGAGGATAGATTAACTGATCATATACAATCCCCAGCTTTCTTTTAACCGATTCCTCATTCCCAGGCAAGGGCAGTCCGTTAAACAGTACTTCTCCCTCGGTGGCCGGGTTTTGATGCAATATACTTTTGATCAACGTGGTTTTTCCGGCGCCGTTTTTACCGATCAGTCCCATAATTCTTCCCTTTTTTAAGGAAAAATTGATTTCTTGAAGCTTAAAATTCCCTGCTGATGCTGATAGATTTTTGACTTGCAATGCATATGGATTCATTTTTCTCCCCCCAATATCCTGTCCAGTTGATTTTTAAGCTCTTCTTCGGAGATCCCCGTTTTTTTACAATACTCCGCAATCTCCTTCAGTTGATTTCTTACGGATTTTAGATGTTGCCTTTTCATTACCTTCAGGTCAATTTCCCGTACAAAACAGCCCCTACCTTGAAGATTTACCACCAGTTCTTCCTTCTCCAACTCTTCGTAGGCTCTTTTCACCGTAATAATCCCTACCTTCAGTTCCTTGGCCATCAGTCGGATGGAAGGCAGCTGTTCTCCCGAGGTTATTTTCCCCGAAAGAATCATTTCCGTTATCTGGTTTTGTATTTGTTCATAAATAGGGGTTTGGGATAGATTTGAAATTAACAGGTTCAAGGCTTCCACCTCCGATCTACTGTAACTATACACTAGATACAGTTGGGTGTCAATAAAAAAAGCAAGACCCTTACCGAGAAAATTTCTCTCCTAGTTTTCGGCTCCTGCCTAGCTATTTTTCGGTTGCTATTTCTTTTTAAATCCAAGGCCTGGGATTTATTCAACTCATTCTTCACCCTACATCTGTATTAGAAAAATCCCCGTCAACAAAACCATACCGCCAATAAAGAGGTCCGGAATCCCTAAGAGCACGGAGAGCGGGCGCTCTCTTCTTTCACTTTCCTCTTTAATGTCCTCGATGATTTCCCTACCCGGGAGCCATGAAGATCATTTACAAATAAGTCTAATTGAAATAGTTGAAAAGCAAAAGTTCCAAGGACGAACAACCATCCCACCAGGGGGCTCGGGGTAAACAGATCCCTTCTTCGGAGCTTTCGAAGTCCGTTAATCATTAATACGCCACCAACTACACATATAATCAGGTACCATTCAATGTTCATTAAATCAACTCCCCCCATCAATCAACAACTCATGCCATGGCGTATTCCTGGGAAATCGCCCCGTCTGTCCCGCGCCACCAAGAAAATAGGTTTCTCCATCGGGCTTTTTCATTTCAAAATAGGGCATAATCTTCAGGATGCTTTTATCTGCCTGCTTTCTAATCTCATCGGTGATCGGAAAGTATACCAGGATCCTGGAATAATCAAGTTTTTGAGGCATGCTTATCTCTTCCCCTTCAAAGCCGTCAAAGGCATTCATGTACGCATCA
>JBEPWR010000186.1:0-3916 GCA_041642335.1 Eubacteriales bacterium | reverse complement strand
CCACACATCCCTTACATTCAAAGCACTGCATGGATTCAAAACCGAAAGTGAAAGGACACACGGCAATACAATTCGCACAGCTTGCGCCGTTTGCCTGCCAAAACTTCAAGCATCGTTCCCCTTTGATATACCACTTCTTCGTACCGGAATTACCGGTAATCTGACTGCATTCCATCGTTCGCTCTCCCTTGCTGATGGCATCGGAGGGACAGTGCTCAGCACAGAGAACACAGTTCTCACAAAACTCTGTGATCCCAAAGTCAATGGGCTGATCCGTATCCAACGGCATATCCGTCAGAACTTTCGTCAGTCGGATATTGGATCCGAATTCCGGCGTAATCAACAGACCATGACGTCCGAGTTGTCCGAGCCCTGCATCCACGGCGAGAGGAATGCTCATGGCCGTATCATTCATACAAGGGATCGCCCGGTAACCCAACCCCCGAATATACTCGGCTAAGGACACCGCGGTAATTCCCATTCTGGAATATCCAAGGGAAGTCGAAACACTGGCATCAAGATCCGGGGATTCCGAAATCATCTTCTCATCCATTAAAAAAGCCATAACGATTGCCCGGTTCATGGTTTTCGGAATATAAAATCCGTCTTCCCTTTCTTCCGGTTCCTTATCTTCCGTAAGGATAAAGGGTTTTTCCATGTCTTTAGCGTAAATCCATTTTTCGTCCAGTTCTGTAATCCCGGTAAGATCGGCCCCATAGATGGTCGCGGTGTTTTTTACCATAGCGCTTAGTTTTTCAGAGGATTCTTTCACCGGCATTTTGGTAAGCTGTTCCGGAACGATCATCGATTTCCACTGTAAAAACTGATGATTGGGAAAGCCATAAGAACCCAGAATCAGGTTCATTGCATTTGCCCCTAAGTCTCTGGCATTTTCTTCCCGTGAAAAGCCTTCATCCCCTTCCTGCATACGGATTGCCAAATTACGGTGCATTTTATCCAGAAAACCTAAATAACTGGGTTCTCCCATATCTCTTGTGCTGACTACCGCAAAAGCCTGGCTCGTTACGGGAAAGCGTTGATAGCGATCCAGATTAATTTCATAGGGTCTTTGACTGGTCTTCATTTCTTCTCTTTCGAGCACAGTGATTCCTCCTTTGATATACAGGTCCCCGGGTATTGATGAGTATTATTCTGTAGGGATCTCGATTTCTGTTACGCACTCATTTTTAATCTCTCCAACAAGCATTTGCAGAGCATCAATGACTCTCGGACGGATGTCTCCGCCAATGAGAACATACATAATGTCATCCCCTACTTCTAAAATCCCTTCGTTTAACCAGACTTTCACATGAAAGATGCCTTCCAGTTTTTTGGTTTTCTCAATCGCCTCCAGCACTTTACTCTCGTCGTAGAAAAACTCCAGCTTAGCTACCGAAGACCCATCATCAATGCCTTGTCTGACTTTTGCCTTTGGTGTTGTACGAACTACTCCGTTATGGACAAGATACATCCCTTCTTCCCTAGCATTCCCGTCGTTTTTTGCTTCTTTAAGCCATTCGTCCATGGATGGCACGGTCTTTTTAGTTTTTGGATTCTTCATCGGGATCCTCCTCGGATAATCTCCACTTCATAGCCGTCCGGGTCCGTAAGAAAATAATATCTCGGCGGTGAACCGGGAAGACCCATTAATTTTGTGACTTCATAACCCATTTCCTTATGTTTTCGTTGCGAAGCTTCTAAATCATCCACTGCTAAGGCCATATGGCTGAATCCATCACCAATGGTATAAGGCTTTTCCTGATTATAGTTATAGGTCAGTTCAATTTCATGGTTTTCTTCCTCATCTGCTAAAAAAACCAGTGTAAACCCATGCTCGGGAAAATCCTTTCTCCGGGTTTCTTTTAATCCTAAGGCCCTGGTATAAAACTCCACGGATTTTTCAAGATCCATCACTCGTAAACAGGTATGTAGCATTTTATATTTCATTTTTCCACTCCTTATTTTTTATTTTTATCCTCTTCACTTATATATCCTATATTCTCCTTATTAATCACGGCAAACAGCTCACTCATCACTGCATAATTGTGTTCATATTTTTCTCATCTATTTTTTATAACGACCTCCTGTATTGGCATAGATAAGAAAAAACAGCATATATATCGAAAAAACAGCCCAACTGATATACATGATGATCGGATAATTCAATATTTCACCGATCGCACCAATTAAAACAATCCCTCCGAGAACATATAAGAATCTACCCATTCCTGCTGTGAGGGCATCCGTGTCATATTCCCGTTTTTTCTTCTTAGAGGACGTATTGTATCCTGCAATCATCCATGCCATTTTTTTCTCTTTTATCAAATATCCTAGAATAAACAATAATAGAGCCGTTCCGATGTGTATCAATATTAACACTCCTCTCCTAGGCTATGATCGTCTTTCGATCTTATTGAGCTCCTAAAAATATTATATCTGAAGAAAGCAAATCTCGATATAACAATTTTCAAAAATAATGAATATTCGAGATTATAAATCTTCTATAGGTCCAAATGAACCGAAATAGATTTTATGCTGTTAATATTGTGTCATTTTTAAATTGTACTTCAAAATAAATTTTTACCGCTTTAATTCACTAAATCGATTATGTTAATAATGTGTCAAAAGCAAAAAGACTCCCTCCATTAAGGAGGGAGTCTTTTATATAAGGAGTATAAATTAAGATTAGCATTTTGGCTTAACTGCTAGCGCTTACTTATCGAGCGTTCTCAGCAGCATCTTCTACAACTGCTAAATATCCTTCTACGGTTACGGTTACCGAGGTTTCTAATTCCTCAACCGCCGGTACATGTTGGTGAGCCTCGTCCCGCTCTTTTACTTCCATGTTCATAATTTCATCAACGGATTTTCCTGCCATCCATTCTTCCAGCGCTTCAACCTGCTCGTACCACTCTTTTCCAATTTCTGAAACCCGTGCCATTCCGTATTCATCTTCTAATTCCTTCTTTGTTTGAAGTTCCGCATCAAGATCAGATTCGATTTGTCCTTCTTCATCAAAAGCAACCCGTACCTGAGCTACATCAATAATTGTTGTTACGACATTTCCTTCTCCATCTAAAGCTGTTGCACTCATATACGTGTCAACCTGTGCCTGGGCGTTATCCTCATCGGATGCATCCCGAGATCTGTCAATGTGGGTTTCAACACCAAGTCCTACGGTTTCCGCACCTTCAGTATCTTCCGCATTCTCCCAGGCTTCTTCTACTGCTGCTAAATAACTCTCAACAGTAATGGTTACAGAAGATTCCAATTCCTCTACAGCCGGTACATGCTGGTGTGCTTCGTCAACTTCCTTCACTTCAAGATTTAATACTTCCTCAACAGTTTTTCCGATCATCCACTCTTCAAAAGCTTCGATCTGCTCATACCATTCTTTTCCGATTTCCGAAACGCCACTCATTCCATAATCATCACCACGTTCTTTTTTCGTCGGAACAAGTTCATCTCGATCAGAAGTTACTTGCATATCTTCGTCAAAAGCAACTCGCGTCTGGGCTACATCAATGGAGACACTTACAATGGTTCCGTCTTCATCAAAACCAACAGCGGCCATGGTTACGTCTGCTTGCGCTTGAGCATTGTCTTCATCACTTGCAGGTCTGGATCTTCCGATACCAATCTTTTGACCAAGTCCTACCATAGCGATTGAAGCTTCAGTATCAGCTTCCTCTTCATCATCTTCTTCGTCCTGCTCATCTTCTTCGTCCTGCTCATCTTCTTCATCCTGCTCATCATTATCGTCTACAACTTCATCGTTGTCTTCGGGTTCGTCCGCGTCGGTATCATCGCCGCCACATCCGACTAAAGCCATACCCATAAGTAATAGTACCAGTGCTAAAGCTAATAACTTTTTCATTGTAACCCCTCCATCCAATTTATAGTTTGTTAATTAATA
>JBEPWR010000185.1:0-3919 GCA_041642335.1 Eubacteriales bacterium | reverse complement strand
AAGTTCTTCTTTCGGAATCTCTGCTTCAAACCCTTGAGCCTCACTTTCTACTTTTTTAGGAAATTCCAGTGGAAGTTGGTGCTGTTTAATAATCGATAGTATGTCTACTCCTTTTTCGTCCTGGTAGCCCAATATCTCACTGACTTTCCCTTCCGGACTTTTTCTTCTCCCTTCCGGCCATTTTACGACTTTGCATACCACTTTTTGTTTATCGGAAGCTCCTTTTTCACTACCCTTCGGGATGAAAATATCCTGTTGAATTCTTTTATCATCAGGAATGACGAAACCAAAATTTTTGCTGCTCTCATAAGTTCCCACAATCTCTTTGTTTTCCCTCTTAATAATCCGAATGATTTCTCCCTCTGCACGGCTTTTTTCCGTTTTCGGTGATTCAATTCTTCCAATGACCTTATCGTTGTTCATTGCGCCATTCATCGCACCTGGCGGGATAAATAAATCTTCAAAATCCTTCTTCTCTGGAATTAAAAATCCGAACCCTTTTTGAAATACTTCAAGTCTCCCCACTACCAAGTCTAAACGTTCCGGTACTGCGTAACGCTTGCTTTTGGTTTTAATAATCTGTCCTTCATCTTCCATTTCTTTTAGTGCTTCTCCGAACTCTTTCCTTTGACTTTTATCAATATCAAAGGCCTCCATCAGTTCTTTCTTTAACATGGGCTTATACGCGGATCGCTCCATATAATCGAGTATTTTCTCTTTAATTTTCAAAAGCATTCCCTCCTTATAGTAAATGAAACACGGTGCTTCTTTATATAGGATTCTTTAGTAATTAAAAAGTAAGATAAAGCATCCCGAAAAGAAATATGCACTGTAATACATATATACCCGGTATTCCAAGATAAAACTTCTTTTTCGAAGTTTTATGTTTGAAAATTAACATCCCAAAGGCAATTCCAATGCTTCCCCCTAAAAGTGCTAGAAGAATGAGCTGTTTTTCCGATATTCTTCTTTTTTGAACCTGTGCCTTATTCTTATCGATGCCCATAAAACTAAAAGCAACCAGCGATAAAGCGGTGAAATATAAGAAACCATAATTCCAATAATTAAGCACTATTTCCTGATTAATCATCTAAACCCTCCTATCAAAAAAGTCCCTAACCTCTTTAGATTAGGGACTTGATTATAATATACAGTATTTTACAGGCTTAACAATCCACCGATACTTAAGAACAACGGTGCAAATACAACAGATACGATGGTCATTAACTTAATAAGAATATTGATGGAAGGACCGGATGTATCCTTGAAGGGATCCCCTACGGTATCGCCAACAACTGCTGCTTTATGAGCTTCGCTTCCTTTTCCACCATGTTCTCCGCCTTCAATATATTTCTTCGCATTATCCCAAGCTCCACCGGCATTAGCCATCATAATTGCCAGAACAACTCCCGCTGCCAAGGCTCCCGCAAGTAAACCGCCTACCGCTGCCGGTCCAAGTAAAACTCCCATGACAATCGGAGAAGCAACTGCTAGTATTCCTGGAATAATCATCTCTCGAAGTGCTGCTTTCGTACTAATGTCTACGCATCGTGCATAATCCGGTTTTTCCGTTCCCGCCATAATACCAGGGAACTCCCGGAATTGTCTTCGTACTTCACCAATCATTTCGAAGGCTGCTTTACCAACGGCTTCCATAGTTAATGCAGAGAATAGGAATGGTAGCATACCTCCGATTAACAAACCGATAATTACGGTCGGCTCAGTAACACTAATTCCCACTTCCGTCAGCTCCACGGCTTCCGTATAGGTAGCAAATAATGCTAGAGCGGTTAATGCTGCAGAACCGATCGCAAAACCTTTACCAATCGCTGCTGTAGTATTTCCAACCGCATCAAGTTTGTCAGTGGTTTCTCGAACTTCCGGTGCTAAATCGCACATTTCTGCAATCCCTCCGGCGTTATCTGCAATCGGTCCATAGGCGTCTACCGCTACGGTCATACCCGTTGTAGCCAGCATTCCTACAGCGGCTAGAGCAATACCATATAATCCTGATGCACTGTAGGCTACGAAGATTCCAATACAGATGAAAATAATTGGAATTGCTGTAGAGAGCATACCGACAGATAACCCACTAATAATTGTTGTAGCGGCTCCTGTTTCTGATTGATTTGCAATTTTCTTTACATAACCATATTTCTCAGAAGTATAAATTTCTGTTAATTGTCCTATAATCATTCCTACAACTAGACCTGCAACAATTGCTACAAAAGGTCCTATTGCATCTAATAAATACTCACTTAAAAAGAATGCTACAACAATGGTAATGATTCCACTTACCCATGTTCCTGCTTTTAAAGATTTTTGAGGATCTCTTCCTTCTTTTCCTTTAACAAAGAACGTACCAATGATGGAAGCTAAAATTCCTGTTGCCGCAAGCAGCAACGGAAACATTGCTCCTTCCAGTCCAAATGCTAGTAATCCTAGAGCAATCGCTGAAATGATGGATCCTACATAGGATTCAAAGAGATCTGCTCCCATTCCGGCAACATCCCCAACATTATCCCCAACATTATCAGCAATAGTCGCAGGATTTCGAGGGTCATCCTCAGGAATTCCTGCTTCAACTTTTCCTACTAAATCAGCACCAACGTCTGCAGCTTTTGTATAAATTCCACCACCAACACGTCCGAATAAAGCAATGGAAGAAGCTCCAAATGCAAACCCGGTAATAATTTGGGCAGCAGAGTCTGCTCCTTGAGAAGCCTCTAAGAAAAAGAAAAGACCTCCAACACCTAATAGTCCAAGTCCAACAACACTCATTCCCATAACCGCTCCACCGGAAAATGCAACTCCAAGAGCTTGATTAATACCGCTTACCCGAGCAGCATTGGTTGTTCGAACATTTGCCATGGTAGCCACCTGCATACCAAAGAAACCTGCAAGACCTGAAAAAAGTGCACCAATTATAAATGTAAGTGCCGTAAGCCAGTTAACACCCAGCCCTAAAACAACAAATACGATTGCAACAAAAAGTACTAATGCTTTATACTCCCTTGTTAAAAATGCCATGGAACCTTCGTGTATGTAGTTCGCAATTTCTTTCATACGGTCGGTTCCAGCATCTACTTTTTTAACTTTGGCTGTTAAAAAGTAGGCAAAAATAAGCGCAAGTACACCCATAAGAGGTGCAATGAGTACGATTTCCATCTTAATAATTCCTCCTCCACGTTATGAAATTTTATTATTGTATTGCTACAAGAGCTAATGCTATTCCGATAAACAGCACTGCTGCTACGGTTGTTGCTTTATTAAGTAATGATTCATACCCTTTACCTTTTCTGCCCATCAGTTGTTCTGCGCCCCCGGATATCGAACCAGATAATCCCGCACTTTTCCCAGATTGTAACAATATACTCGCAATTAGAATTAGGGATACCACAACCTGTCCAACCATTAATGCTAATCTCATTTCCGCCACCTCCCATACTTGTTCTTAACATAGTTATTCTATCATAGCCAACTATTAAAATCAATGGAATTGTTTTGGGATTCTATAGGATTTCAACAAAAAACCAATCCCCTATTAAAAGCAGGATTGGTTATAATGAAGCGGTTATTCATCAAAAAGCTTTATCCTTCCTTAAGATTGTAGAAAGTGCTTTGACCTTTGTATTGTGCTCTTTCTTTTAATTGATCTTCAATTCTTAGAAGTTGGTTGTATTTTGCAACACGATCGGTTCTTGCCGGTGCCCCGGTTTTAATTTGTCCTGCATTTGTAGCTACGGCGACATCTGCAATAAAGGAGTCTTCTGTTTCTCCCGATCGGTGGGAAATAATATTGGTATATCCGGCTCTTTTTGCCATTTCAATGGCATCCAATGTTTCCGTAATGGTTCCGATTTGATTTAACTTAATTAATATAGAATTCGCAATGCCCCGGTCAATTCCTTTTTTAAGT
>JBEPWR010000184.1:0-3936 GCA_041642335.1 Eubacteriales bacterium | reverse complement strand
AAAGAATATGATTAAGGAGGGTTTACGTTGGAAATTATCGCTAAAGGTCATAAAACCATCCTTCGCTCCATCACAGCGGAAGATGCACCGTTTTTTACCAAGTGGATGAAAAACGGTTTTGCCGTGGAAACCGTGGGCTTTACTGAATACCGTAGATTTGTGATTCTTGATCGGGAAACAGAACAACCGGTTGGAGAAATTGCCATCGGTAAAATGGATTATAAAAAACGCAGTTGTAAAATTGGTCTAAAAATCGGAGATACCAAAAATCAGGGTGAGGAGCTGCCCAAGGAAGCCCTTCACCTGTTTTTGGACTATCTGTATGATCGTTACGGACTATGGCGTATTCAAGCGGATATCTTTGCTGATAACCAGGGGGCACTAAAATTGTTTCGGGATCTGGATTTTCAAGTAATCCATCAGGTTTCCGATTATGGAACGGATCTTCACGGAAAGCCCAGGGATGTGTTGTTTTTAGAACATCAGAGAGAGCCCCGGAGCATTCTGGACCTACTGAAAAAGCGCTGCAGTGTTCGGGATTTTGCCCAAGAGTCTGTGGATGAGATAATCATCAATGAAATCCTCGAAGCCGGACGTTTGGCTCCTTCTGGAGGAAATGAACAGCCCTGGAAATTTGCGCTGATCAAGGACCGAAAGCTGATGAAACGTCTCGTGGAAAGTGCTTACAACCAAGTATGGATGCTGGATGCGGATTTTTGGGTGGTGACCGTTGCCACCATCGTTTCCGATGAAAGAGGGGGGCGGGACATTCAAGTGGCCCGCTATCCTGATTTGGAAGAGCGAATTAAAAAAATGGATCTTTCCTTTTACGGAAGGATCAATCAGGAGGAGCATCAAACCAAAATCCCCGGGACTCAGATGGTACTGGCAGCCCTGGAATACGGGGTGGGATCTACCTGGGTATCCTATTTTAAAGTGGATGAAGTACGGGAGCACCTGGGGTTGGCATCAAATGAAATACCCTCGGAGATCCTGGCTTTCGGCTACCCTCAAACCCCTATGAAGTCCAAACGGAAAAAGCCGATGGATGGTATTCTGCTTCGATATGAGTAAGGGTTGAGATAATACTAAAGATTAACAGTGTGTGATAAGGTTATAATTTGAAAAGCATATAAGGAGAAATATAAATAAAGAAGGGACGTGTCTGCCTGAGGATTGCAGAACCACGTCCTGTTTTTTTATATCACGTCATCAAAGGAAAAACTCTCATCCACACGATGCAGCAGCTGTTCGGTACAGGGTTGCTTAAGTTTTTCATCGGTATGTCTGACCGTCAGCGTTTTAGCCGGAGAGAAGATGTCTCCGTTTTCTATAACCGGATGCTGATAGCCGCACTTCAGACAAGTGTAAAATATACGTAACATAATATCGCCTCCTCGCGATCCCTGGAAAATATACAAAAATTACCTTACTAATAGTATAGCAAAATTTTTGAATCCTGAAAAGTCAGAAAAGTCAAAAAATAAGAAAATAGGATAAATGGTTTAAGCTTTTAGAACTGAATTATTTTTAATCCGGGTATTCCTGGGTATCAGTCTAATAGATTATTTATCTCAATACATTACAACTAGGAGGTTCAAATGGATAATTTACTGAGTAGCATTAAAAAAGTGGACAAAGTTTCCTGGATCATCAACCTTATGATCCTGATCCTGAGTCTTCTTATGATTGCCTTTATCAATGTAGATGCAGGTTTTATAACGATCATTATACTGGGGATCTTGAATCTGATTTATCTCATAGTATCAATAATTGCCGTAGCGAAGTATCAATACAAGAAAGCGTTACTTCTCGCCATACTGAATCTTATATTGACTGCAGCAGCTTATTATGTCGGGATTATATTATTGTTGGAAGGGTTTTACTAAGCAGCCGGAGATGCCGCATACCGGCGGTAAGGACGTCATGAATATTCATGTAACATTTTTACGTAGCGAGGAGGTCGCGTATGAGCAGCTCACTAAATAAAGAAAGGTTAAAAGAAACGGATTTTTACAGGGTAGCAACGGAGGAAACTTATCAAAAGCTGAATACCGATGCAAAGGGTCTGACGGAAGAAGAGGCCCAATCCCGATTGGAGACTTTCGGAGAAAATAAACTTCCGAAAGAAAAGGGAGACAGCGCTTTGAAACGTTTCCTGGCGCAATTTAACAACGCGCTCATTTATGTTTTGCTCGGAGCCTCCGTCCTTACGGCAGTGATGGGTCATTTTATTGATACAGCGGTGATCCTGGGCGTGGTGATCATCAATGCCATTATCGGTTTTATTCAGGAAGGGAAGGCCCAGAAGGCGCTGGAAAATATTAAGAAGATGCTTTCTCTGGAAGCGAATGTACTTCGGTCCGGACAAAAAACCGAGCTGGATGCAACAAAACTCGTTCCCGGTGATGTGATCATGCTTTCTCCCGGGGATAAAATTCCCGCGGATGTGCGCCTCATTGGAACAAGCAATTTCCAAACCGTAGAAGCCTCCCTCACCGGAGAGGCGGAGGCGGTATATAAGTTTTCGAAACGGATTGAAGAAGAAGCGGTTTTGGCAGAACGTTACAATATGGCTTATACGGGAACTTCTGTGGTAGCGGGTACAGCCAAAGGTGTGGTTACATCCACAGGCTCCGATACGGAGCTTGGGAAAATCAACCGTATGCTTTCGGAGACGGAAGAAATCACCACCCCACTGATACGGAAAATCAATAATTTCGGTAAGAAGCTTTCCATAGCGATTTTTATCTTTATCGGTGTTGTTTTTTTATACGGCTATTTTTTAACCGGATTCTCACTTACGGAGATTACCCTTGCGGTTATCGGACTTGCGGTCTCCGCCATTCCGGAAGGGCTTCCGGCAATCCTTACCATCACCCTGGCCATCGGTGTGCAAAAGATGGCAGATCGTCATGCGATTATCCGACAACTGCCCTCGGTGGAGACCCTGGGATCGGTAACCGTTATTTGCTCCGATAAAACCGGAACCCTGACGAAAGGAGAAATGACCGTAAAAAAAATCTTTACCAAAGACCGTCACTACGAAGTGGAAGGCTCTGGATATAAGCCGGAAGGAAATATCACGTATGATGGTGGGACGGTCGATGCGAAGGAAGATGCATCGCTACAGCGCTTCCTGCAGGCAGCGGCTGTGTGTAATGATGCAGAGATTGTAGAAGAGGAAGGGACTTATCAGGTTAATGGAAGTCCTACGGAAGGCGCAATGAGGGTGGTTGCCATAAAAGGCGGGGAGGATATTGATGTCCCCCGAATTGCATCCATTCCCTTCGATTCCGAATATAAGTATATGGCCACATTAAATGATGTGGACGAAAAACGGATCGTTTACTTTAAAGGAGCTCCGGATAAGCTGATTGAGTTGTGTCAGTATCAAATGGGCGTAGAGGAAAAGGAAACAATTGATTCAGAGTACTGGAACCGTAAAATTGAAGAAGGGGCTGGGGAGGGGCATAGAATGCTCGCCGTAGCCTACGGAGAGGTGGATTCCTCAAAAGAGACGCTATCCCATGAGGATTTAAAAGAAGGCATGATTTTTTTAGGACTTGCGGGAATTATTGATCCTCCCCGCCCGGAAGTAATTGCATCGATTGAGGAATGTAAAGCCGCCGGGATCAAGGTGAAAATGATTACGGGAGACCATGTGCTGACTGCCACCTCCATTGGCAAACAACTGGGAATCGGAGACGGTGAAACCGTTTTATCCGGCGGGGAGTTGGAAAAGATGAGTGATTCCGAGATGAATCAGGCGGTTACCGACTGCGACGTTTTTGCAAGAACTTCTCCGGAGCACAAGCTTCGGTTGGTAACCGCACTGCAAGCGAATGAGCAGATTTGTGCGATGACCGGAGACGGCGTCAATGATGCACCGGCACTGAAAAAAGCGGATATCGGTGTTGCCATGGGTCTTAAAGG
>JBEPWR010000183.1:0-3946 GCA_041642335.1 Eubacteriales bacterium | reverse complement strand
CTTCGTCGGTGCACCCGGCAATCGAAAAAATCATTAACAGCATAAGAATTAGAAACATTGCTTTTTTCAGCATAGAAACCTCCTTGAATTTTTTGGGATTCCTTCCTTGCATCATTCTTTTTCAGACAAGGTCCCTGTCCCCTTGTCTGATCGCCCTTGTCCGGTCCCTAGGTCATTTTTCTGATTTCCTTTATGTCCACTTTGCTGATGCTTTTCTTCTCCCGGTGACTGTTTTGCGGGATTTTCTCTGGGGGAATTCCCGTTTCCCGGTGGATAAGGCTTTTCACCCTGGATCTGCAGTAGGCCCCCTGACACTGGCCCAAGCCTGCTCTTGTCCGGAATTTTACGGCTTGAATGGACTCCACCGGAAGCCCGCGGTGGAAACTTTCCACAATTTCCGCCTCGGTTACGGACTCGCAGCGACAGATAATTCGCTTTTTCGGGTCCGGATGCTCCGGAGAACCGGCGAAATTCTCAGGTTTTTTATGCACTAGTGGGGCTCTGTAGGCCTGAAAGTCCTCGTTGAATTCCAGGGAAAGCCCCTGCCGTTTTAGCATGGAGACGACCATCTTTCCGATCGCCGGCGCTGCCGTAAGGCCCGGAGAGTCAATACCTACCAGGTTAATCATCCCCGGCACCCGATCTCCTTCGATGATAAAGTCTCTTTCCTTAGTCGATGCACGGATCCCGGCAAAGGTTGTAAGGGCTCGGCTTACATTGAAATTCGGAATGGAGCGTCTTGCCGTATCGATAATGTATTGTAGACTTTCCTTAGTGGTGGAGACATCGGCCCGGTCCTTTACGTCTTCGGCATTTGGTCCGATCATAAAATTCCCATGGTAGGTCGTGGTAACGAGAATCCCTTTGCCACGGGGGCTCGGCACTTGAAAAATTACCCGGTTCACCAGGTGCTCCTGGTCTCTTCCGAATAGAATATACTGGCCTTTTCGAGGCTGGATTTCATACGAAGCAATACCTGCAAGCCTGGCGATCCGATCGCTGTAGAGTCCGGCGGCATTGATCAGATATTTTGTTTTTATCCACTGATCCTCCGCATCAATGATAAACCCGTCTTTGAGCTTTCGGATTCCAACTGCTTTTTTTCCCAATAACACTTCCACCCCGTTGCTGATAGCGTTCTCCGCGAGGGCGATGGTCATCTCATAAGGGGATGCTACGCCTACATTTCTGCTGAATAGAGCCGATTTTATATCCGGATTGCTGTGAGGTTCCAGTTCTTTGATCCTATCCGGGCCGATGATTTGAAGATCCCCCTCGGGTTCTTCATATTTTTTCCCGTTCTCAAAAAGCACCTGCAGCCGCTTTTCTTCCTCATCATTAAAGGCCACCACCAAGGCCCCGGTTTTTCGGTATCCAAAATTCAGTTCTTCATTCAGCTGTTGATACATGGGATTTCCTTTTGCGGAAAGTTCTCCTTTTAGTGTGCCGTGGGCTGTGGCATAGGCCCCATGAATAATCCCGCTGTTGCCTTTGCTGGCTCCCAGGGATACATCCTTTTCTTTTTCAATCAGCAGAATCTCCCCATGATATTTCGATAACTCCCGGGCAATCGATGCTCCGATGACGCCCCCTCCGATAATAGTTACATCGTACATATCGATCAGCTCCCAATGTTTGCTTTTTAATTTCCTTTATCCGCTATGGATCTCCTGCCGGTTTTCCTTGACGGACGCTACCCGATCCCTTCGTTGGCTCTGGTCGGTCTCCAGTAAGGGCTGATACATCATGATGGCATGGTTTTCTGTAACGTATTCATCGTCAATCATTATGCCCTCGAGGTTGTAAACTTTTCGGTGTATCAGATTATTACGAAGATATCCTCCCCAGTATTCATGGGTGATCCAGTGCTCTTTTTCATAGACTTCATAGGTCTGCTCCGGAGGCTCTTCTCCCCGCCAAGCTCCGATCAGATGGGTATCTCCCACATCCAGGCAAAGCTGCATGGGAGCCTCCGTTTCATTTTTAATCTGCAGATCAATATAGTTATACACACAGGTGGCTCCACTGCCAAAGGGCTGCTTTCTTTTTACATCCGGAAATACATCATAGCTGTGGCGATTTCGCTCCGTGACGGTCAAGGGTGTATGAAGGGTCATCCAGTAAATCAGATTGGAAAGCTGACAAAGGCCGCCTCCGATGTTTGCAATAAAGCTGCCATGGGACAGCTGCATTCCCTCTACATACCCTTTTTTTGCGGTGGGATTGCCGATCCGCTTCCAGTAAGACAGCGTCTCTCCCGGATACAGCACCAGACCGTTCAGGGTTTTAACGGCGATCCGGAGATTGACCACCTTATTCTCCTGAAGCCACATATCCACATTTTTCAGTTTTCGGTAGAGTGGCGTCTTATGACTGAAATACAGGTGTGGACGAATTTCTTTTTCCTGTCGGTCGGCGTATTTCTCCTTGGATAATCTCCACTGTGCATGCTTTCTCAGGGTGTAGTAGTTTTTCCCAAGAAACAGTCTGAGCTTGCTTCGCTTAATCGGCTGCAATTTACATCCTCCTTATCGGTTACAGAGTATTTTGATCAGACTTTTACAAGCCTCGGTTTCCAGGCACCTTATCTTTTAGTAATTACTTTAGTTAAAAGTACTTTGATTGAAAATCGGGATTTTAATGAAATTTCACCGTTTTTGCAAAACAGCTGATACCCTTTTGTTGTCTTTCGCAACTCCCCGGGTTTCGGCGCGGTTTCTCCGGATGTCCCTTTTTCCGATGCGGTTTTTGTTTTCTGATAATTCTGCACCTCCCAAAGCCCTCCACTATAAGGAGGATCCAGTTCCATGGCAGCAGTTCCCCGAAGAAAATGATATATCCGCTCGACATCCCAGGTCTCCCAGTCGATAAATTTTTCTCCCCGCTTAATACAGCGTCCTTTAAAGAGTTTTTGGGGATCTTTCGGATCAATTTTTCCCCCATGCTGTCCGATCCTTCCGGTTCTTTCGATTTTCTCCACAGTCTCAACCATAAGTTTTGTGGAATATTCCGTAATCCGCTCCAATAACCGGTCTTCCGTTAAACCCAGCTCGATGGGAAATTTCTCCTGAACAAGTATCTCTCCCTGATCCTCTTTTTCCGCTAATCGGTGGACCGTCACACCGCCCTCTTTTTCCATGTTATAGTACTGCCAGAACCAGGGAATGGCTCCCCGATAATCGGGAAGATAAGACCCATGGGCATTGATTCCGCCATACTTTGGAATATCAAGAATCTTTCCGGGAATCCGGTCCCCGAAATAGGATACACAAATAAGATCCGGTTGAAGTTCTTTGATCTTTTCTTCAAATTCTATGGAGTCTATGGGACAGGAATGCGTGTTGATATGAGGGATTTTTTTCTTTTTGGCAAAATGTTTTAAGGTCTTATCCTCTCCTAGAAGTCCTTTTCCATAATGGTAAATCTGCCGCAGAACTTTTTTAGAAGTGCGTTCCTTCGGACTCCACTCCACAACCCCGACGATTCGGTGCTTCCCGTCCAAGGCATAGAGAGGTTTTATGGATTTTGGATGGTTGGTGCCGAAATAAAGAACGTTCATGGCCATGGCATTCACCTCTTCGTTTTTCATCAGACAAGGTCCCTGTCCCCTTGTCAGGTTGGACCAGACAAGGGGACAGGGACTTGTCTTTTTTGGTCTCAGATCATAGAAAAAAAGGACGGCAATTCTTTGGGTCTACTGTCACAAAATCTATATTAGGATTCTTCCAATTTATCGAAGAATTCTTCAAGATTAAAGGCTTGAATTTGGTTATCCAACAATACGATGAGTTGTTTATCCGTGGAGAAAACCAGATTGGCGCCATCGATTTCAACGATTTTTTCTTCTTCCCCATTATTTCGGTAGGCGTAGAAGAAGGGGGATTTCATGCCTTCGGCTCGTTCAATGGTTGCGCCTGCCAGAACTCCATAGTCCATATGAGAAAAA
>JBEPWR010000182.1:0-3989 GCA_041642335.1 Eubacteriales bacterium | reverse complement strand
TCCGTCTTGAGGGCTTTTGCCCGCCGATTCAGTTCTTCCCGCAGTATGGGGATGTTCTTTTTCTCCAGGGAAAGACCGCAGGCGGCGGGATGCCCTCCGAATTTCTGATACAGAGATGCAAATACCGACATCTCCCGGTATAAGTCAAATCCTTCGATGCTTCTTCCACTGCCTTTGTATACTTCCGGATCTTCTGAATCCGTCAGTACCAAAACCGGCCGGTAGAACATCTCTTTGATTCTTCCTGCGATAATGCCGATGACCCCTTCATGAAGACCCGGCAGATCGATGATCAAAAAGTCATCGTCCGCATATTTCTTTTCGATTTCTTCAAGACATCTTTCCAGTCCGATCTGTTGGATTTCCTGACGTTCCTCATTGCACTGGGCCAAGTGCCCGGCAATTTTCTTTCCGCGGATAGCATCCTTCGTTAACAGCAGCTCCACCCCGGTACGGGCATCCGCCACTCTGCCTCCGGCATTAAAGTGGGGGCCGATCATAAAACCGATATGCCCCGGCGTAATCTTCTTATCCCCCAATCGAATTTCCTCTAATAAAATTTTCAGACCCGGACGCTGTCTTGCATTAATCTGACGGAGCCCATACTTCAGGAGGGTTCGGTTTTCATCTCTTAAGGGCACCACATCCGCCACGGTCGCTAAGGCCACCAAATCCAGGTTCTGATTGAGGGTTTTTTTATCCAGGTTCAGTTTTCGCTGAAGGCCTTGGGTTACCTTAAAGGCAACGCCGCAGCCGCAAAGGTCTTTGAAGGGATAGGGGCAGTCTTTTCTTTTCGGATTTACCACCAGCGCTTGGGGAAGGACCTCTGCCGGAGTATGATGGTCCGTAATAATCACCTCAACCCCCTGTTCCTTTAAAAATTTCACCTCTTCCAGCGCCGTAATACCGCAGTCCACCGATATTATCAAGGCCGGTCTGCGCGTTTTTATCAGCTCTTTTAAGGTGTCCAGATTAAGTCCATATCCTTCCTCCTGGCGATTGGGGATATGGTAGGACAGGTCCTGGTGAAACGTTTGAAAAAACGACATCAGTAGCGCTGTAGAAGTTATTCCGTCCACATCATAGTCTCCATAGATTAAGATGTGTCCCTTATTTTCTACGACCTTTTCAATCAGATCACAAGCTTCCTTTACATCCTTCATCAAAAAAGGATCGTAGGTTTTTTTGGGTTTTTCGCTTAAAAATTCCTGAATCTCATCCTTTTCGGTAATGCCTTTCTGATACAGAATCCGGGTAATAACGGGATCAATTCCCGGGAGCTCCGCTTCCCCGGTTCGGGGACTTTCTAATATTTTCCACTGGGTGTTAACCATAGATGACTACTCCTTTTTTATCTTTCCTTATGATTTTTTGAATCGTTTTTATAAATCTTAATTCTATCATATTTTTCCTCCACATTAAACTTGTAATATCCCATTGCTTTTTTTTGAAATTTCACATAAAATGAATATTAACAAATACTGACTCTTAGCAGGAAAGAAGGTCGTTATGCCTATGAAACCCCACTTCAACAAAATATATGAGTATGTATTTTTTGCCTTTGTCTTTTTACTGATCGTATTTTTTATTCGTTCCGCTACCCATAACTTTTCCGACTTCTCCAGTGCGGCCGATGACCGCCAACCCTCTTCGGGGGAGCCTCCCTCCGAGGCGGAGAGCGAAGCACCCAGTGCTTCTTCTGAACAGGACTCTACCGACTCTGTATCTCAAACTCCTGTGGTTCTGATCGACCCGGGTCATCAGAAAGAGCCGGACTATTCCCGGGAAAAAGCAGCCCCCGGACTAAACAGCACCTTATATAAGGTTTCCACCGGGGCTCAAGGCGTCTCGACAGAAGCTTGGGAATACAAACTGAATTTAGCCGTGGCCCTTCAATTGGAAACAGCGCTTACGGACCTTGGCTACAAGGTCGTCCTTACGCGAAATAGCCATGATGTACATATCACCAACAAAGAACGGGGCCAGATGGCAAAAGAAGTCGGCGCGGATATTTTGGTTTCGTTGCACGCTGACGGTAGTTCCGTCGCTTCCGCTCAGGGAGTCAGCGTTCTGTCTCCCGCATCCGATGTCTCTTTTATTGATGCCGAACGGGCAGCGATCAGTGAAACCCTGAGTACTTTTATCGTTGATGAACTCTCCAAGGAAACCGGGGCAAGAAATCGGGGCGTACATTTTCGAAACAACCTCGGGGTTCTCAATTGGTCGGAAGTTCCCAGTGCCCTTGTGGAAATGGGCTTTATGTCCAATGCCGAAGAGGATGAGAAATTACAGGAAAAGACCTACCAGGAAAAAATCGCCCGGGGCATTGCCGAGGGGATCCATAAATATTTTAACTCCATGACCGATTCCGAGGAATAGGCCATGGAGTTTTTTTAGCTCTTCCCCAGTGTGTTGTATACGTCTTTAAGGGAAATACTATACTTTTTTGCAATCCTTCGGCAGTCTTCATATTCCGGCGTGGATTTCACTTTCACTCCCTGATAGTAGGCTTCTTTAAAGGTAACCATCCCAAAAGAGGTCTCTTTTTTAATGAACTTCCGCTCTAATGCCTCCCGCCGGATTTCTGTGATCCGAATCCCCAGGGTTGTGGTTTCCTGAAAGAGTAAGTATTTCATTTTTTCTTCCAGGCCTTTTTCCACTAATAGACTCAGTTTCGTACCCGGCCGATTCTTCTTCATGATAATCGGCGTAAGATAAAGGTCCCGGGCTCCCTGTTCAAAAAACTTCTCAAAAATATAGGAATAAATTTCCGGATTCATATCATCAATATTCGTCTCCAGCAGTACCAGGTTCTCCTGCTCTATTTCGTCGTGGCATTTCTTACTTTTTTTTTACCCGTCACCACTCGCAGTACATTGGTAATTTCCAAATCCTTGGTTCCCAGACCATATCCGATTTTGTCGATTTCCATCATCGGCATCTCCTGAAACTCCTCCGCCAGGGCTTTTACAATCGCCGCTCCGGTAGGAGTTACCAGCTCACTTCGAATACCCGTGGAGTATACCGGAATCCCTTTTAAAATTTCCAGGGTTGCCGGTGCCGGTACGGGAATGTTTCCATGGGCACAATTAACAAACCCTGTTCCGATGTGAATCGGTGAGGAAATAATTTTATCGGGATTTAGCTGCTGGATCAAAATCGCGACGCCAATAATATCAACAATGCTGTCAATGGCTCCGACCTCATGAAAATGCACCTGGTCCATGGGTTTATCGTGCACCTTGGCCTCTGCTCTTGCAACATATAAAAAGATTTCTTTGCTCATTTTCTTTACCGCTTCGTCCAAATCACTGTCGTCAATGAGCTTTTCAATATCCGTAAGGTTACGGTGCTGGTGGTCATGGCTATGACCATGATGGCTATGCTGATGGTCATGGCTATGTTCATGGTGTTCTCCGGCATGGGAACTATGGTCATGATGATCTTCGCCATGATGACTGTGCCCATGATGGTTTTCTTCCCGCTTTTTAATGAGTACGTCAAAATCCGTACCGGTTATGCCGTTTTTTTGATTTTTTTCAATCTTTAACTCATATCCGCCTACTTTCACTTTTTCAAGCTCCTGAATAAAAGCGGTCTGGTCCAGTCCTAAATCCAGCAGTGCACCGATGGTCATATCCCCACTGATGCCCGATAAGCAGTTTAAGTATAATATTCGTTCTTCCATATATCTATCCTCTACTTTCATTTGGGTTTATTTTTTTCCCGCTCTTTCAATTTGTCGATTGATGGTGCTGGCTAAGTAGCCGCCACCAAAGCCATTATCAATGTTTACGACCCCAATTCCGCTGGCACAACTGTTCAGCATCGTGAGTAATGCGGATAGGCCTTGGAAATTCGCACCATACCCCACACTGGTCGGGACCGCGATTACGGGTTTGTCTACCAAACCGCCGATCACACTGGGAAGTGCCCCTTCCATCCCTGCTACCGCAATAATAACACTGGCCTTTTGCAGCTTATCCGTA
>JBEPWR010000181.1:0-4001 GCA_041642335.1 Eubacteriales bacterium | reverse complement strand
TTATCGGAATTTCTTCCTTTAGTATGTATTTTATCGGAAGTTTACTGGCAGGAGATTCTGGCATACTGGCAATTATTCTATTCATCGTGGGACTGGTTCTGCTTGCCGTTGAAGCAGCAATTCCAGGACTGGGGATACCGGGAATTTCCGGAGGGATTGCCATTATCGCAAGCATTGTCTTATCAGCAAGCAGCCCTGAAGCTGCATTAGTATATATTTTAATTGCTCTGGCACTAACCATTGCGACTTTTGTGCTTATGCTGAAATATGGACCAAAGAATAAGCTGTTTGATAAAATCACTTTAAAAAGTGCTACAAGAAGAGAGGATGGTTACTCGTCTTCCGATCCTTATGAAGATTATGTTGGAAAAGAAGGGATTGTCGTAAGTTACCTAAGACCTTCAGGAACTGTGAAAGTAGATGGGAAACTTCTCAATGTAGTAACCGAAGGTTCCTCCTTCATTGAAGAAGGCGCTAGAGTGATGATTACTAGAACCGAGGGCAGCAAAATTTATGTAAGTAAACATGAAGAGGAGGGAATGTAAATGTTAGAACAGTATTTGCCGATTATTGTATTGATTGTCGTAATCTTTGTTGTAGGTTCTATACTCTTAAGTTTTATTCCTGTAGGACTATGGATTACGGCCTATTTCTCAGGCGTTAAGATTGGAATTTTCTCATTAATCGGAATGCGGCTCAGAAGAGTACAACCGAGAAAAATTGTAGCACCACTGATTAAGGCAACAAAAGCAGGTTTGGATCTGAATACCGACAAGCTGGAGGCCCACTTTTTAGCTGGTGGAGACGTAAACAGTGTTGTTGACGCATTAATTGCCGCACAGCGCGCAGAAATTAATTTGAATTTTGAACGTGCTGCTGCTATCGACTTAGCCGGACGTCAAGTTTTAGAAGCTGTACAGGTAAGTGTAAATCCTAAAGTAATTGAAACCCCAAAAATTGCAGCTGTTGCAAAAGATGGTATTGAAGTAATGGTACGAGCACGAGTAACCGTTCGAGCGAACATTGAACGTCTTGTCGGAGGTGCCGGTGAAGAAACCATTATTGCCCGTGTCGGTGAAGGGATCGTAACCACTGTAGGTTCTTCGGCGACCCATAAAAAAGTACTGGAAAATCCAGACCTTATTTCTAAAACTGTATTACAAAAAGGATTAGATGCCGGTACGGCTTATGAAATTCTATCAATTGATATTGCCGACGTAGACATTGGAAGAAACATTGGAGCTCAACTTCAAATGGATCAAGCCGATGCTGACAAGCGAGTTGCCCAAGCAAAAGCGGAAGAGCGGCGAGCGATGGCGGTTGCGAAAGAACAGGAAATGAAGGCGGAAGTACAGGAAATGCGTGCAAAGGTAATCGAAGCGGAAGCGGAAGTACCTAAAGCCTTATCCAATGCTCTTCGAGAAGGAAATCTTGGTGTAATGGATTACTATAATATGAAAAATATTATGTCGGATACACAAATGCGAGAAGAGATTTCGAAGATCAATAAAGATGAAGCCTATAAAGAAGAAGAATAAAAACAAATAAACGTAAATAATATTCCTCAAAGGGGAGGATAGAATGAATCCTGAAGCTATTATCGTATTTGTTGCATTGATTGCAATAAATGCGCTTTTCAGCAAGAGCAAAGCCCAAAAACAACAACAAAGACGAAATCAGCAGAGTCAAAAAAAACAACGGCCGACTCAACAGGGACCGGACCAACAACGATCCGCACAACAAAGGTCGACAAAAGATTCCGAAGAATCCCGAGGTTATGGATTGAACCAGCGACATGAAGCTTCCTCAGAAGACAGGAAAACCGTAAGACCTCAGAGGCAACGACCCAGATCTTTATTGGAAGAAGTACTTCAGCAGTACAATATTACTGAAGACCAAGAGACTCCAAAACCCAAAAACATTCCCTCTGAAGAAATTCAGGAGAATGCAATAGAAACCGGAAACGAAGAGGATCACTACACGGATTATTCCAACAGAAACCTTCCGAAAAAGTCCCGAAAGAAAAAAGAGTTGAAGGGATATACCAAACGCCGTAAAAATGGTGTGGAAGCCGGGGAGAGTATTGAAGATGTTATTGGGAAAAGCAGTGTGGAAAAAAGCGAAATTGGCACTGAGGGCTTTGATAAGCTACTGAAGTTTGATCAGCGGTCTCTGGTTCAAGGAATTGTTATGGCGGAAATATTAGATAAGCCGAAAGCGACAAGAAAAAAACGCGCGATTTAAAGAAAAGATAAGAGGTGGATTCTAGGGAATCCACCTCTTTTTGCGCGCAAATCAATGGCAATATCAATCCTCATATGATATGATATTGTTTAGGAAAATAGGTAAACACCTATAAAGGTATAGATTGAACAAGGAGGAGTTTGTTTGACAAAGGAGATTCAAAAAAACATTGCACTGCAAAAGGAAGATTATACAGGAAAACTATTTGGAAACTACGACGAATTTGCGAAAATAATAAATGAAAAATTTAATACGAAAATGCTTCTGAGGAACGGAGAAATCGTTCTGCTAGGAGAAGAATCCAAGGTTTCTAAAGCGGAAGAAGTTCTCAATGAAATGATCCGGGTTATGGAAAACCAAGGAGAACTGACTACGCAAAAAGTGAAGTACCTCACCGACTTATTTTCAGAAGGCAACGGCAAGGAAGCCAAAGCGTTAATGGAGGGTACTGTTCTTATTAATGCCAGCGGAAAGCCAATCAAGCCGAAGACCCTGGGACAAAAACAGTATCTTGGCGAAATTGAAGAAAACGATTTGACTTTTGGTATCGGACCCGCAGGAACAGGAAAAACCTATTTAGCTGTGGTCATGGCCGCTAAAGCCTTTAAAAATGAAGAAGTCAAGAGAATAATACTCGTTCGTCCGGCAGTTGAAGCCGGTGAAAGTCTGGGTTTTTTACCCGGAGACCTGAAGGATAAGGTAGACCCATATCTACGTCCCTTATATGACTCATTATTCGACGTTCTAGGGATGGAGAAGTTCCAGCGACTACAGGAACGAGAAATTATTGAAGTAGCTCCCCTTGCCTATATGCGGGGACGAACCCTGGATAATGCCTTTATCATTTTGGATGAGGCGCAGAACACGACCATTCCGCAAATGAAAATGTTTTTGACTCGGATTGGCTATGGTTCCAAAGCTGTGGTAACCGGAGATGTGACGCAAATAGACCTTCCTAAGGGAAAAGTATCGGGGCTGAATCATGCCCTTGAGATTCTAAAAGATATTGAGGGTATCGGATTTTCTCATTTAACCTATAAGGATGTGGTAAGACATCCTCTCGTTCAGAACATTATCAATGCTTACGAAAAAAGTTCACAGTTAAAGTCGGATTAGTATAGGAGTAGCTTATGAGAATAAATCATCGGATGCTGAATATATTAAAAAAGAATCCAGCAAAGCGGTTCTTATCAAAAAAATCCGTGCAATATATTCTTCTGATTTTTTTGCTATTGATCGGGATTCTCAGTATTTTTGTTACGAGTCTACGGCCGGATAAAGTGGATGTACGTTTAGGACAGCGGGCACCACAAGATATTTATGCTCCGAAAATCATTGAGGATGTACGGACTACCGAAAACCTAAGAAATGAAGCAGCAAGTACGGTAGAAGCACAGTTTCGAATTGATTCCGATGTACGAAGAGAAGTACAGCAGGATATTGAAGACACATTTGAAATACTATATGACGTGAAAGGCGATGGATCCTTAAGCGAAGAGGAAAAAGCGGAAAGGTTCCGTGAGCAGAGTCCAGTTAATATTGATAATAATATCATTCTGGGAGTATTCTCGAGTCCGACAGAATCCGTGGAGTATTTGGAAAGTTATCTTTATGAAATTGCTGCTGAAAAACTTAATCGGGGTATTCGCCTGGAAGATTTATCTAGCGTAAAATCCTCTGCGGAAGAATCTCTCCAAAACCTGGATGAGTTTAATGAATCGCAAAAAGCTTTTGGGGTTAAAATTTTCAACCAGAGC
>JBEPWR010000180.1:0-4003 GCA_041642335.1 Eubacteriales bacterium | reverse complement strand
CTTCCCCAACGAACCCCCGCGCATGGTCTTTTCCTTTTCTCCCGAGGTGGATCAGCTGGGTACTGAGGATTTAACCAAAATGGCCTTTGATTTATCCAATCGGTTAAAGGAAAAGGCTCCGGATATTCCTACGGGGGTTCGGCTTCAAAAGAATATAAAGCGCATCTCTTTACTGAATAGTGCGGGTTTTAATGAGACCTATGATTATTCCAATCTATCGATTTCGCTACACACCTTGACGGAAAAAGGTTTTATGGGCAGCTCCAAGGAGTATTCCACCGGGAAAATTCCGGAGGTTTCCGACCGGGATCTTGATCGTTTAATTGAGTACCACCGCCTTGGCAACCGCACCATCACCATGGAAAACGAAAAAATGCCTGTGATTTTTTCCGGAAATGTTATGGGCGCCCTGATGCTTCGGGTATTAGGAGGCGTAAACGGCGGCAATGTGTTAAAAGGCACCTCCCCGCTAAAAGACCAAATCGGAGAAAAACTTTTTTCTGAAAAAATCACCATTCGGGATGACGGGAAAATGGCCTTTGGGGTTAACACCTGCTTATTCGATGACGAAGGAACCCCTGCTAAAAATACAGTGCTCTATGAAAATGGTGTGCTTAAAAACTATCTGGTAAATATCCAACAGGGAAAAAAACTTAATCAGGAACCCACCGGTAACGCATTAAAACGAACCCTGTTTTCGAAAGAAATTGAAGACACCCCTTCTGTCTTTGACACAAATCTGATTATTGAAGGGGATTATCAGGAGGATGAACTGATTCTAAAGGGTATTAAGCGGGGACTCTTGATTACCAAGGTAATGGGAGCCCATACCGGAAATATTAACCGAGGAGACTTCTCTTTAAACATTTCCTCCGGTTATCTGATTGAAAACGGTGAACTTCAAGGTCAGGTAAAGGGTGCGATGATTGCAGGAAACATTTATGATCTGTTTAAAAACGTCGAAGCCATCGGTACCCATTATGAAGTTATGCGAAGTATTTTTTACCATATGGGCTATTCTCCTATGGTGCTTTTCAAGGAAGCTTCCATTGTGGGAAAATAATGAAATTGAATGTTCGAACCATGGTCTTTAAAAACAAAAAAATCTTTATATTTAAAAAAGCAGAGGGTTCTGTAAGGGCCCTCTGCTTTTTCTGTAAGCGATTTTTAAAAACTTCGCACACATACAGTATTCTAAGGTTAACCCCGATTAATACTGCTTTTCCTAGGTTTTGTACTTCTCGATGACCTCTTCAAGGACCCTTGCCGCTGTATCGACTACCGGGATGCATTTTCTCATTTCATCACGGAAAAGATCCTTGATCGTTTTACAATTCGTTGAGACTAACTCTTCTTTAAAAGATTCAACAAACTCCTTCGTTGCCTCTTTTATTTTCTCCTTGTCATAGTCCCGGTTCTTATTAAAAAGCACTCCAAGAACTGCCACACCACCACTCAAGGCTCCACAGAGTTCCTCTGTGCTTAAACCTCCACCAAAACCTGCCAACACTTGAAATGTTTCGTCAGTCAGTTCCAGTTCATAATAATCGTTGCCGCCTAGCAACATGGATTCTGCTCAATTATATCCATTTTTATAATACCTGATCACCTGGTCTTTTAGCATCTTTTTCCCACCTTTTAGAAAATTAATGAATGACTTTTTCAAATAAATTTTTCTGCTGATCAATTTTCCTAAAACCCATTTTTTCTAAATAATCTTCATGTTTTTTATTCACCGCGTAGCTGTGAAAAGTATCATATCCCAGATTTAAAAAGTATTCTTTCCGGTCTTCAAAAATATAATTTCCGATTTTGAAGTCCCGATATTCAGGAATCACAAAATCCAGTTGAATTCTCAGGGTGTTTTCATTTTCTTCCGTTGCGAGAAATACCCCTGCGGGCACCAGGTTTCTTAAAATATACAGCCCCACTGTAGTATCGACGACTCTAAAATTATTGTGGGAAAAATATTTTTCAATATCCTCCTGATAAAAATCCAAAAAGTATTTGAAATACTGACTGTTCTTATCTACGGGTACCATATGAAAGTACTCTTCCCGCCCATAAATTTTTCTTAAATAATAAATATTGATAACCACGATTCCCAAATTCATTACCCCTACCGGAAGCGCTCCGATAATAAAACCGTAAGCGGAAAAAATTCCTGCCCCGACCAGATTGATCCATCGAAGTTTTACAATGGAACTCATCAGTAGGGAAATCAAAATAAGTACCGATGCTAAATAACCAACCCATTCAATCCACGCTATTCCAAACATCACTATATCCTCCATTTATTTTTAACTTTCTTAATCAACAAACTCCTTTGTTGTTAACATACCCCATCTATTATACGCTCAATCGATCAGGTATAAAAGGAAATATTTTCTCATTACTAGAAGTTCTTATTTTGTCTATATTCAAACTTCTCTTTGATTATCACTTTCATGCATATTACTCTCCAAGCAATTTACTATTGAATTTTTGAAGTTGTTTCAAATTGGTTTTTTAAGGTAAATATTAAATAGATAACCCTAATAATTCGAAAGGACTGATTTTATGTTTAACCGAATTTCTCTTGATATAATTCTTTGGACTTTGCTTATTATAGGAATTCTCATCCTTGCTGTGATCTTCATTCAATTACTTGTAAAAGTGTTAAGGCTTAAAGGAAATCTAAGCCAAATCGGAAATCCGGACCTGGGATCCTCCAAAACCCGAAAAACCGAATACCGGGAAAGAGACCGTACCTTAGCATCTTCTTCCTCCGTCGCCTCTTATGGTAAGGCTGAACCCTCTGATAGTGGCGAGGACTCTGAAGAATTCGAAGATTTTAAAGAGGATTCGAAGACTTTTTTCAAGGCCTTACTTGATAATATTAAAAATGACAAAGTGCCGGATCTAGGAGCTCAAACCACTTATTATCTGATACTAGCGCTATTTCCTTTCTTCATATTTCTACTGAGTGTGCTACAGTATACCCCCTTAGAATATGAGGCGGTTATCGCTACTTTGGAAGGCCTGATTCCGGAAGATGCCCATGAACTGATCTTTGGTACTATTGAGGAAGTTTTCACCAACAGTAGTGGAGCCCTTTTGTCCTTCAGTATTATTGCCGCTCTTTGGAGTTCACTGAAAGGAGCCAATGCATTGATTAAAGGGGTCAACACCGCCTACAACGTAGAGGAAACCAGAAATTTTTTCCATTTGAAAGCGGTGGCCTTGGTAACGACGATCGGTGTTCCCATTGTGATCCTTTTCGCCTTTTTCTTTATCGTCTTCGGAGAGTTTTTAGGCACCTACGTATTTGACTTTTTCGGTCTATCCGATTACTTTATTGATCTTTGGAGTTGGCTGCGTTTCCCAATACCTATTGTTATTATGGTCTTATTCTTTATGGTGTTTTTCAAATACGCCCCCAACCAGCGGCTGCACTTTCGAAATGTTTTCTGGGGCGCATTATTTACCGTAGTATTCTGGTTGCTTGCTTCTTTGGGCTTTTCCTTTTATGTCAACAACTTTTCCAACTATTCCAATATCTACGGAAGTCTCGGAAGCATCGTCGTCGTTCTTTTATGGCTCTATATCAGTAGCATTATCATTATCATCGGCGGAGAGGTGAACGTGGTTCTCTCGAGATTCAGAAAAGGGCACCTCCGGAATAAGCACAATTAATAATGTGTAAAAATAAAAGCGTAGAGACTATAAATATCTCCACGCTTTTATACTGTTTTAGTTTTCGGATCCCCTTCTTCATAATTATAAACCCACCACTTCCAATATTGCCATAATGCCGATTAATAAAAGAGCAAAGGGTAGGGTATATTTAAAAGGATTCCCTTTCATTCTTTGAAATAATGATACTTCGCTAAAATGATCATCCTCAATCAGCTTGCTTTTTTTCAGCCAGCTATACATGGAGGCGAAGATCCCCGAGCCGATTATTATTCCGACCATCCCTCCAATAAGACCATCTAAATAACCATTTCCCACGGCTCCGGCA
>JBEPWR010000179.1:0-4020 GCA_041642335.1 Eubacteriales bacterium | reverse complement strand
AATGGTGAGATTCTCATTGCGGATGTGGCCTTTGAAACCAAGGAAGATCTTGAAGCCTGCAGGACGGAAGCAGGAGATCGATGGGATAACGAGGAGTTTTACATGATCGGTGGGAAGATGGTGGCGGAGCTGGAGGAAAAAGGAATTCCGGCAGAGTACCGACAGATTTCATTTTGTGCCGGGGTGCTTCATATCCCGGAAGGAAGGTTCTTTGATGCTGAGGAGTAATCAAGGCATCTGAGTATCAAAAGATGAAAAATTCATAGGAACAAGCTGACCGCAGACGGGGAAAACAGACTTGAGGTCATTAGGCCGGCGGGGGACCAGACAGGTCCCTGTCCCCTTGTCAGATTTATTTTGATTCCCTCCCGGGAAAAGGGTAAAATAAGGGTAATGATGAAAGAAAAAAAGGAGGGGATGCTATGAAATCAAAAGACCGGTCTGAGAAAAAGCAGGAAAATCACGGGCAGGATTCGTCCTATAAAGAGGTAAAAGTACTGCTGGCAGTCATTGTGGGGGTACTGATTCTCTTGATCGGCGGCAGCGTTTTTCTAAACAATAGCGGTGACGACAAGGCCCGGGATGCGGCAATTGAGGAGGCGTTTTTACATAGCAAGAGTCGTATGCTCCGGGACTATGATCCGCTACTGGTAAATGCCCTGGAGCTTCGAGATATTACCGAGGTGCATCAGGGACGCCGCAGCACCCATTTCCAAGTGGACATTGCCATGCCGAATCTCGAGGACGTGTACGATTATTATTTCGAGGAGATGATTCGTCGGGAGGTTTGGGCGGAAACGGATATTCGAGGCAGCCTTCAGGAAATTTACCGGGAGGCGGTGGAAAAGGCCGAAAAAACCGTCTATCCCTTAGACGAGGAACTGCTCTTATCAGAGGAGCAGCGGGATTACCAGGTTCGTAATCCTGAAATATTTATGATGATCCTGCCGGAAAACCCCACGGAAATGATCGCCGAGGATTTTGACCGGGTGACAGAAATTATGAGTAAGCCTTTGGAACCGGAATGGGGAAAGGGTACGGATGTGGTTTTTGATGAGGTGATGGAAAATCTTTTGGATCAGGGGTTATTTAATGAGATCACTTTCGGCTGGAATCGGGATCCGGAAAGGACCCGTTACGCTCTTACAGTAACGGTTAACGAGATCAGGGAAATCCAGCATATTGCAAGTCTTGAAAACTTTCGGCCCCATCGGGAGGAAATAACAGACCGGACATCTCTCGTTAGCATCATTGAAAAGGTTATTAAAGAAAAAACACAGACTGAGCGAGATATTCGAAGTCTGGAGATTCGGGAATTAAAGCCCTCCGAAGACGAGGAATGGGGTTATCAGTTATCCATTCGTGGGGGAAGCACCAGTTATTTTCGTCAGACCATGGCAAATGTTCAAAGCTTTTTTCAAATGAGCTATCTGAGTTTTCAACACTTGGAAAATTATTACCAGACCACGTTTCCCCGGGATAAGGAGCCTTGGCCGAGTCCGCTGCACACGGCGGATTATGAAGAGCAGCAGATCGCGGCAAGAACGATTGACGAGGATGAACGGCGAAAACTGATACTGGAGGGGGATGCGCTCTGGTACCGAATTTATGATTCGAAAAGCCTGGAAGTGATAGAAGAGATCCTGATCGACGACGAGGTTTCCCGGGAGGATATAATGACCGAGGATTTGCGGCCGAACTATTGGAATGAGATTCGAAGTCGGAATGGCTACGACCTGGTGGTTTACGGTGAAGACCGAGAGCATATTTACCGGGTGGAGCGGGATGGGGAAGGACTACGGAAAAGGAAGCTTACCGGAGATTATGGGGATTTCTCCCGAGATGAGTATTATGAACTGGGGGGGAGACTGTATCATATTGGCCAACACGGTCCCGGAAGAGATCAGGAAATCAGAGAGCTGCAAATTGTCGATGTGGAAAAGGACGAAGTAATCTATGACCGAAGAATAAGGGATTTGAAAGATGAAAACGATTATCTTACGGGCAATATTTTTGTCAATGAAAAGGAGAATCTGCTGCTGATTCACTATCGGGGAAATCAGGAGCTCTTAGCGAAAACATTCGGCGAAGGGAATCTTAAAATTTATCAGGGGACCGGGGAAGGGCTGAAAGTCCATCCCTTAACTAAGGAAATTCAAACGGCGGGACTGATTAGACATTATCAGCTGATTGGTGAGAACCGGATTTTTATCGTGAACTATGAAAATGAGCACTGGATTATTGATTTTCGAGAAAAATCAATGGTCCCTGTAAAGCAATCGGTATCGGCAGATGATTTCCTTCAAGACTATAAAGAGGCGCAGGCTCAGGAAAATCCGGATATGAAAGATTATTTCTTCGATATATACGAGGAACCCTTGTATCGTTTTGCGTCCCTTGGAGAGAATCTGTTCTTCGTCGAAGGGTATTTCCATTCCGGATGGGGCACCCTGATTTTTCAGCGGGAAATTTGGGAAGTGACAGACTTTGTATCGCCGAAGATCAAATTTTCGAGCGACATTGAAGAAGAAACACTGCAGTACGCTTATCAGGATAGGGTGATGATTCTGGCAGATGAAGATCAGTTGATGGTGATTGAACCGGATTGGGCGGCTCTGAAAAACAGTTCCTTAGAAGAGGACCTAAGTTTTAAGGATTTAGCGAGCCACCCGGCTTTTCATCAACTGGACCGATACCGGGAATCCGAAGCGCTAAGGGAGGAATCCAACTATCCGGTCTATGGAAATCAGCACTTGTTAAATCCCTTGAACCAGTACCGCTACGACCGGGAGACCGGAAATCTGTTTTACAGCAATCTTGGCGGAAGAGATAATGCTTATACCCGTATCCTGCTTCGGGACCCCGAAATGAAGCCCCTCATTCCCTTATGGGATTATCAGGAGCTCCGCATCGATCAAGAGTTTCAGACCCTTTATTACCGGGATCATAACGGAACAAGAATATACGATGTAGAGGATTTTGTGGAAGGTCTTATACAGGTTACCAAAGATCAATAGGACGACAAGGGGACATCTGACAAGGGGACAGGGACCTGTCTGATAAAAAATATCAGACAGGTCCCTGTCCCCTTGTCAGAACTTTTATGACTTGGAAATGTTGGAAAGTATTTTTTTGAAATCAGGAGTTTCTTCTATCTCGTAGGTCTCGATCCATTCAATTTTGCCTTTTTCGTCTATCAGGATATTGGCTCTTCTGGAAGCATTTAATTCTTCTGAAAACACCCCGTAAGCCTTTGCTGTTGCTCCTAAAGGATTAAAGTCTGATAACATCTGTAATTTTTCTATATTTATGGCTTTTGCCCAAGCTGCTTTGGAGTGCTCCTGGTCAACATTAATTGCTAGCGGCATGGTATTTTTCTCTATGAATCCATCATAGTTGAGCTCCAAGGCTCTCATATGATCAAGTCAAGGGCCTGTCCATGCTAAAATATGCCAGGATAAGAGCACCTTCTGGCCTTTAAAATCCTTTAAACTTATTTCTTTACCATTTTGGTCTTTCAACTGAAAATCAACAGCATCTTGCCCTACTTTAATTACATCATCCATTCACAATTCCTCCTTTTTTTAGTAAGTATAACTATCAATATTTATGTTCCGCTATTTCATCGATATAGAATATTTACCCGAGAAGTGGAAAATTAATCAAGTTATAAGATTTTATGGACGCGGATCAGACAAAGTCCCTGTCCCCTTGTCTGGTCCCCTTGTCAGAACTTTTTTTTGAATCTCATCCCTGAAAAGTGTAAAATAGGGTTAATGATGAATCAAAAGGAGGAGATATCTTGGACAAAGTAGGCAGAAACGAACCCTGTCCCTGTGGCAGCGGTAAAAAGTATAAAAAATGTTGTGAACAGAAGAATAATGTGATCCAGCTGTTTTCCGGAGAGATCACAAAAGATGAGGCGAATGAAGTCCGAAGACTGTTGGAGATGTTTATCTCGGATAAGAACTTTCATTTATTGGAACGAATTGATGAGGTATTCCAGTTGGAGGAGATTGC
>JBEPWR010000178.1:3612-4029 GCA_041642335.1 Eubacteriales bacterium | reverse complement strand
TAAAAGGGAAAAAACACCGGCAACAGGAGAATAATGCATATCCCGATCAGAAGCTGAAGGGGTGCACCGACTTTGACAAAATCCAAAAACTTATATTTCCCCGCAGCCTTTACCATTGCATTGGGTGGTGTGGCGAGGGGCGTCGCGAATGCCATGCTTGCAGCAAAAGCCACCGCCATTACCATCGGGAAGGGACTTACCCCCATATTCTGGGCTGTGATGATCGCCACCGGGTACAAGAGCACAGAGGTTGCTGTATTACTGATTACCTGGCTGATGATTGATGTAATGGTATAAATTCCTGCCATGACCGCCATTGGGCCGATACTACCGAGGGCGCCTATCAATTCTAATGACACGACCTCGCTTCCTCCGGTTTTCTCAAAGGCGGTTGCCATTGGCAGCATACTGGCAATC
>JBEPWR010000178.1:0-3602 GCA_041642335.1 Eubacteriales bacterium | reverse complement strand
CTATCAGCACGATCGTACGCCAGTTTACCGCTTTATAAGCCTGTTCCGTCTGCCGAATCGAGCGGGTGATAATCATCATAAGGGCTACAATCACGGCAATGATGACCGTCGGCAGCACTTCAAGGACCATCATGATGATCATCCAGAGCAGCATTGCTCCTGCCAGCAGTGAACGCAGCGGATGAGGTTCCCTTTTCGGTGGGGTTCCCGCATGACTCAGCACAACCGTATCTTCCTCCTCCTCAAACAAAAGATTGATATCCTTCCATTCCCCAAAGACGAGCAGTGTATCGCCGAAGATCAGTTTCTCCTCAGGGTCCGGACGTTGAGGCTCCCCATATTGATGTTTTAAAGACAAAATCGTCAGATCGTATTTATCTCTGAATTGAATTTTCTTCAAGCTTTGATTAATGAACTTTGATTGAGGCGTGAAGATGACCTCCGCAAGTCGTTCTTCATCAAGCATGTTTTTTTTATCTAAGCTTTCATCGATCAGTTGGATACCCGTTTCATTAATTAACGCCTCAAGATCTTCATCCTCAGCATAAACAACCAGGCTGTCTCCCGGTTCAGGAATATAATCTGATCCCACAGAAAAACTCGGGATCGATGATTGCATGGATAGTCTTCTTTGGTGAGATTCTTTTTCTCCCTGTAAAACGGTAACTTGGTATAATGATGGCCATTTCATCTCTTTTAATGATTGTCTGGATTCATTAAAGCCCTCGGGAATCTGTATTTTATGGATATATGGATAAGCCTGATACTGCTCTAATAAATTTCCCTCATCCTCTTTTACTGAATCAGGATTCTGTTTTAGTGGTTTAAAAAGCATTTTTCGACCGATATACCAAAGATAGACCATCCCAACAGCAAGAACGATCGCACCAATTGCCGTAAAGGAAAAAAGCGACAGGGATTCATACCCGTGCTCCTCAAGACTTCGACTGGCAATCAGGTTTGGAGCGGTACCAATCAATGTAAGGCTTCCTCCGATATTGCTTGTGTATGCTAACGGCATCAGCAATCGACCGGGATGGATGCGGATTTTTCGACACAGGCTCACAATCATGGGCAGAAGAATCACAACGGTCCCGGTATTGGTCATAAATCCACTGAGTGCCGCCACCAAAAGCATCATCAGCATTGTCATTTTAAACTCACTGTTCTCTGTATGTTTAGCCATAAAGTCCCCTGCACGTTCAGCGAGTCCAGTCTGAAAAACACCCTCTCCAATGACAAATAAGGCTGTGATCATAATGACCACACTGCTGGAAAAGCCCTGAAATGCTTCTTCAACCGTCAAAATACCCGTAAGAAACAGCGCCAGGAGTGATGAAAGTGCGACGAGATCCGCACGGAAACGGGGAACGAGAAAGAGCAGTACAGTCACACCAAGTATAAGAAATACGATTTGCATATCCGTAAACATGTCCCATCACCCCTCCGGTCTTTTCATCTGCTGATTTGTTGCTTTATTGGTATATATACCACTTTCCTGCGACATAAACACTTTCAGATCGGGATTTTCAAGTCTGACAAAGGGAAAGGAATCGGTCTAATCTTAGTCAAGTTCCTGTACAGGTCTTGTGCCCGTATGCAATTTGGGTTATTTATCTTACTGGATCTATACCAATTTTCAGTGCGTGCTTTTCATTCGCATTTATTGTAGGAAGTCCGTAGCCTGCAATTTGAAATTCACTAGGAATAACTTCCGAGGTGGAATCCACAAGACTTGCAATGACCGCGGCCCCTGTCGGCGTCGTTAACTCTCCCCACTGTTCCTTATGATAGGTAGCATGCTTTGAAAGGAGAATCTTTGTCATTGGAGCCGGAATACTCATCATACGATCACCAATATTGATTATTCCCTGACCGGTGTTAATTTTGGTGACGATCACCTTGTGGACCTTAAAAACCTCCATCCCCAGGGATACTCCAATAACATCAATCAGGGTATCCACCATTCCTTCATAGATGAAAAAAACATCTTTCATGGCTACACCATGAGCTTTTGCTTTGCTTTCGAAAAGCCTCCTCAGGATCATTTCCGTACGATTTTTAACCTTCGGGTCCAGCTTTGATTGCTGTATAATTTCCAGAGCTTTCCCTGCGGAGATCCGATCGGTAGACCGCCCCTTTGCTAAGGTTTTAGTATTAAAGTAGGTATAAGTCTTACCGTCAAACTCCCTTCGGTGGATGATCAATCGAAAGGCATCGCCTCCCAGGAGTTTAGCAATCTCCTTTTGTAATACAGCCCCCTCCAATCCAAGACTAAGGAACGCACCAACCAGTGAGTTTCCGCTAATTCCGTTGCGGCAGTCGATGTATAATGAACTCATGAAAAAACCTCACTTCTTTTTCTTTGCCATTAACCCCTGAATCGTCTGCCGAATATTTTCCAGAGCTAAATTCGGGTCCTGTACCTTCATAACGGATTTTTCAATCGGACACATCCCGGTTTTTTCTCGATTTACAATATAAGGAACAATTTTTTCTGCTATTAATAAAATATTGTTTTCTTTTGCAGACTTATGGGCCGCTTCACTGGCCACCGGGGTATAAATCTTTCGAATACCTATAAGAGCGGAGAGCATCATCGCAGCCTTACCGATGACCTTATCCACCAAAATCAGTTGTTCTAAATTTTGATACTCATCCTTTCGGTCTAAAAAATCCAAAAGCGGTTTTACGCCGATATGACTTGATTTGTAGATCAGTTCTTCATTGTTATATATCAGACAGGAAGCATCATGGTTTTTCAGATGTTCATCAATTTTTGTGATATGCATAGTGTTATCACTTCTCCTTTCCTGCTTATCAAATCAGAAGTTAGCCTTACTGGAAATCCGACTTGCTGACATCCACCCACTCCTGAAATGCACAGTATTCCTCTAACTCCTCTATTGATAGTTCAATCAGACTGTTTTCACTACCAGCGGCAGGATAGACAATTTCATTTTGCTTCAAGGAAACATCCAAATACACCTTCACCTCCGGTTTTAGCACAAAGGGACAAACGCCACCTACGCCGTGTCCAATCTTTTCCTCCACCAAATCTCCCGGCATCATTTTCGGTCTGGTCCCAAAACGTTTTTTGAACTTCTTATTATCCATTTTCACATTGCCCGCTGCTACCACCAGAATCGGCTCCTTATCCACTAAAAAAGACAAGGTTTTTGCAATCTGTTTTGCCTCACATCCAATGGCCTCCGCTGCCTTATCCACCGTAGCACTGGAAGTCTTCAGTACCCTTATTCGATGTTCTAATCCTTCATCTGCAAAGTATTTTTTCACTTTTTCATATGCCATAATTCTTCCTCCTTCTTACTTTATCTCTATTATAGAAGCAAAATTCTCGGTTTCGCAAGGACTAATTCCTACTATTTTCTCATTTTTTGTTTCTGATAGGGAGTCTCTAGAAGCTCCGAGTAATTTAGTATATGAAGGGTATGTATTTATTAAGTGTATTCTGTTAAAAGAGGATTATTTTAAGGAGGATTAAAATGAATATTAACTATGAAGTAAAAACCGACAAGTCCTTCGAAAAAGCGGTAGAGGATTTGAAGGAAAGTCTCAGTAAACAAAGTTTTGGCGTATTA
>JBEPWR010000177.1:0-4034 GCA_041642335.1 Eubacteriales bacterium | reverse complement strand
TGTTGAAGATTTCTGAATATTATTATTATTCATATAAATTATTCTAACAGCTTTTTGTGACAGATACAATTCTTTGTATGATTTTTTAAAAAAGAAGGTCTAAATACTTGAAATTTCAATTATTAATGTTTAAACCGACGGTAAATGGATATCTATAGGTAAAAAGTAGCAAAATTCTTGTTGAAATGTTATAATGATTGGGTAACCGAAGGAGGGGACGCCCTTGTTATACATAATTTTAGGAAGTGTTAGTTTCATTCTCTTTTTTCTATACGACTACAACAGTATTACTTGGAAAAACCCTTTAATCCATCGCCTTTTTTTCATAGGTTCCGTGATTTTACTCACAGTAACCTCAGCGATGCTTTTACAATTTCAAGAATCTTTACGTACTGGGATTATTGCAAGACCCCTTTGGTTTCTTTCCTTCATCGGATTTTCAGGGCTTTTACTCTACACTTTGTTTTTCGCCCTACCCTTTGATGAAACTTATATACAAAATCCAGCAAATCGTAAAGCTTATAAAAATGGAATTTACGCTCTTTGTCGGCATCCCGGAGTCTTATGGTTTATCGGTCTATACTTTTCTCTTTATCTTCTGACGGAAGAACCGTTATTGTTCAAAGTTGCTGCGGTCTGGAGTTTTTGGAATATTCTTTATACAATCTTTCAGGATTTATGGATTTTTCCCCGGACCTTTGTCGACTACCCTCTGTATCAGGCAAAGACTCCATTTTTAATCCCTAACCGCTCAAGCCTTCGTCGTGTAACCGGTAAATCCAAAGAAAGGAGCAGCCTATGAATCTCTCGGATAAACTTTCCCAACAGGAATACGATAAAATTTGGAGTTCGTATTGCGGTTTTTTGGATCTGTCCATGGCGGAATATATGATTATCCAAAACCGTCTGATGAAAGAACAAATGGAACTATGGTCTTCCTGTGATCTGGGAAAATCCATACTCAAAGGCAAAAGGCCCGAAACGATTGAAGATTTTCGACAAATGGTACCCTTGACTACATATGAAGATTACGCGGATATTCTACTACAAAAACGCTCGTCCTCCTTACCGGATGCTCCTGTTATTTGGATAGAAACTACCTGGGAAGGCGGAAAACACCCGGTTAAAGTCGCCCCTTATACCCGTAGTATGCTTGATGTCTATCGAAATAATGTTACCGCCTGTTTAATTCTCTCGACAAGTGATCAAAAAGGCAAGTTTGATGTGGAGAGCACCGATAAATTTTTATACGGACTTGCACCGCTACCTTATGCCACCGGTCTTTTTCCCTTGGCCCTTGGCGAGGAAATCGATATCAAGTTTCTTCCTCCGGTAAAAGAAGCGGAAAACATGACCTTTTCAGAACGAAACAAAACAGGTTTTAAAATGGCCATTAAAGATGATGTTGAGTATTTTTTCGGACTTGGCAGTGTTGCCTATGCCATAAGTACGAGTTTTTCTTCCCTGTCCGGTAATGGCTCCGGAGGACTTTCCTCCTTGCTAAAATGCAGTCCGAAAATGGCACTACGGCTAATCAAAGCGAAGCAGAAGTGCAAATCAGAAAAACGTTCCCTTAAACCGAAAGATTTGTTTCACTTAAAGGGCTTTATGATTGCCGGTACCGACAACAAATACTACAAAGACGATTTGGAAGACCTTTGGGGGATTCGCCCAATGGAACTTTTCGCAGGAACCGAACCCTCCATAATCGGTACTGAAACCTGGACTCGTAAGGGGATGTATTTCTTTCCCGACACCTGTTTTTATGAATTTATCCCGGAACAGGATATGCTTCGAAGTTTTGATGAACCGGATTTCAAACCGAAAACGGTATTAATGGATGAGGTCATCCCCGGAGAGAAGTATGAAATCGTTATTTCCGTTTTAAAGGGTGGCGCTTTTGCCCGTTACCGGGTAGGCGATATCTATCGCTGCGTAGGACTGAATAATCAGGAAGATGAAACCCGCATCCCTCGATTTGAGTACGTGGACCGTATTCCTCAAGTTATTGATATTGCCGGGTTCACAAGAATTGCAGAATCCGGAGTTCAAAGCGCGATAGAACTCTCAGGACTACAGGTGACGGATTGGACTGCAAGAAAAGAATATACTGAAAATCAACGTCCCTTTATGCATCTTTATATGGAAATTGATAAGAAGGCTTTAGCGATGGCTCCTCACAGTAAAGAAATAATTAAAGAGATATTAAGCACTTATTTTAAATATAATGATCAGGATTATCGTGATCTGAAAAAAATTCTTGGAATGGATCCCTTAAAAATAACCTTAATCAAATCCGGTACTTTTAATTCCTATAAGTTGCAGTTTCAAAAAAACATTCGTAAAATGAATCCCAATCACTTCGAAATTCAGGCTCTGTTAGCAATCGAAACAGAATACCAGCGGGAAAGGATGGTGACCTAATATGTTGAATGGTCTTTATGGAAGCATTTCCGGTATTGCCCTGGTCGGTTACTTGTTTATTTTCATGATTTTTTTAAACGCCAAGAAAAATAAGCTCATCAACGGTTTCTTAATCCTTTTAATTTCGATGATTCTTTGGACCGGCGGTTCCCTGTTTATGAGACAGCAGCTCTGGCCCTCCTATATTTTCTGGTATCATATCTCTCTAAGTGGTTTATTTTTAATGGTGCTGAGCTATTTCAAATTCAGTACGGCTTTTGTGGGAGTGAACAGAAATAAACACGTTTACTTATATTCTTTTTTACTTGCCTTAGCGTTTATTGTGAATATTCCCTCAGGTGTCTTCCTTCATTGGCCAAGTCTGCAGATTGAGAACGGCAGAACCCTTATGGTCTACGATCAAATTACCGGTTTTGTTGCGGTGTTCTTTATCATTACCGGAATTATTGTAGTACATATGGTCAGCCTGCTTTATAATAATGTTCGTCATAACATTAAGCTTCGCAAACAGATTTCACCGGTTATTCTCGGAATCATTCTTCTGTTTTTAGGCCATTTAGCCTTTACTTTACCGATTTTCAAAGGCTTTCCCATAGATATTCTGGCAGGTGCATTCAATGTCTTTTTACTCGTTTATGTGTTAGTGAAAAGAAAGCTTTTCCGACCAAAAATGATTGCTTCCGCCAACGTAGGTTATTTATTCTGTGTAGTAATGGGCTTTAGCGTTTTTTACGGAATTTTCCCCTATATCGAGTACTTTGCCAAGAGCAATCCGGATTTTTCCGAAGGATTCATAATAGGGCTCTATTTGGTAATTTTTTCATCCATTGTTTCTTTATTCTTTCTCCTTTGGAAATTAGCACTATCCAAGATCTTCATCAAAAGTGAAGAGCTCCATGACGAAATCTTGAAAAATTATAGTGCAAAGGTCTCCAGCAGCTTAAACTTAAAGACCATTTTTGAACATACCGCAACAACCATTGTAAAAAACACCGAAGTCAAACACGTTTATATCAGTACCCTGGACCATGCCAATAAATATTATAAAATGGGTCACAGCAGTCATTCTCTTTCGAACTTATCCTTAATTTTTACCCTGGATCATCCGATTATTCAATTTTTAGCCAATCATGATGAAACCCTGTACATGGATGATTTTATTCATACCACCGGCTACAAATCCATTTGGGAGAGTGAAAAAAAACAGTTGGAGAATTTAAATATTACCCACTGCATCGGCTTAAAAGAATCCAATGATCTGGTGGGAATTATTCTGTTTGCCAAGGAGCGTTCCGGTTCCTCTCTGAAAGCTCAGGATATGAACCTGATTTCTTCTATTAATACTATTGCTTCCATTGCCATCAAAAATGCACATCGCTATGAAAAGGCTTACATTGAAGCCCGAACCGATGAACTCACCGGAGTTCTTAATCGGAGATACTTCTTTGAAGTCCTCGATAAGGTTTTTCAAGAAAACGAAGAAGGTTCTCTCGCTTTAATCCTGATTAATTTGGATGACTTTAAGCTTTATAACCAGTTATATGGGGTCGCCAAAGGAGACCATGCCCTAAAAAAAGTAGCGGAAATACTACGGGGAAGCGTTTCCGATC
>JBEPWR010000176.1:0-4046 GCA_041642335.1 Eubacteriales bacterium | reverse complement strand
CATTCCGCTGGCTTCCAATTATCTGTCCCAGGAGCTGACAATCTTAACCGGAGCCCTGGATGCCATGGTGGTGGATGTACAGTGTATTATGCCTTCGGTATCAAAAATTGCGGACTGTTACCAGACGAAGCTTTTTACTACAATGCCCGATGCCAAGATTCCCGGAGCGGAGCATTTGGAACTGCATGATGCGGATGCCCGGGACAATGCGAAAAATATCGTGCGGCAATCCATTGAGGCCTTCAAACGACGGGACACAAGTAAAATTTTAATACCCAAAGAAAAAAACAAGGTGATCGCCGGCTTCAGTCCCGAATCGATTGTGAATTTACTCAGTAAAATTGATCAGGAAAAACCGCTGCGACCGATCATCGACAATATTGTAAACGGAAATATCCGGGGCATCGTTCTGTTTGCGGGCTGTAATAACGTCAAGATCACCCAGGACCATAACTATATAACAATGGCAAAGGAGCTTCTGGCCAATGATATTTTAATACTGGCCACCGGCTGCGGTGCCGGAGCCTTTGCTCAAAACTCCATGATGAACTCCCAGGCCACAACGGACTATGCGGGAGAGAACTTAAAATCCGTATTAACCCTGCTGGGTCATGAAGCCGGACTGGAAGCGCCGCTACCGCCGGTACTCCATATGGGATCCTGTGTGGATAACAGTCGCGGTGTGGACTTGGCGGTAAGTCTCGCCAATGAGCTGGGTGTGGATTTAAATCAACTGCCGCTTGCGGCATCGGCTCCGGAGCTGATGAGTGAGAAAGCGATAGCGATCGGAACCTGGGTAACCGGTCTCGGAATCCCTGCCCATATCGGTCTGATGCCTCCTGTGGATGGCAGTCCCTTAGTGGCCGGGGTATTAACCTCGGGACTTAAGGATATCACCGACGGATACTTTATCGTAGAGCCGGATCCAACCGAAGCGGCGACAAAGCTGATTGAAGTGATCGAAGAAAAACGGGCGGCCCTGAATATTCCATCAAAGATAAAGGAGCGGGTATAATGGCGGTTTCTGTAAAGGAATATGACAGCATCACCGAGTGTCTGGAGTGCAGTGCACCGATTCGAAAAGTGAAACTGGATTATATACAAAAGCGAATTGAAAAGATTACAGAGGATGACCTGAAAACTTTAAAGCTTTGCATTAAATGCAAACGAAAAATCGTTAGAGAATAACGTAAGAGATATATGTAAGATATACGCAAGATATATAAGAGGAGGAGAACCATGAAAATAGCAGTAACCGGAAAAGGCGGGGTCGGAAAAACCACGATCTCGTCACTGATTGCAAGACGACTGGCGGAGAAGGATTTTAAAGTACTGGCCATCGATGCCGATGCGGATGCGAATTTTGCGTCGGCCCTGGGAATTGATATTCATCAGCACGAGATTCAGCCGATTTCAAAGATGGATGAGCTGATCGAAGAAAAAATGGGCGCCGGGGAAAATGTAGGCCAGGGCCTCTACACCTTAAATCCCTTTGTCGGGGACGTGCCCGAGCGGTTTTCCATACACCATAAAGGGGTGGACTTTCTCGCTGTGGGCACCATCACCAAAGGCGGCGCAGGTTGTTACTGCGCCGATAACAAGATGCTCAAGCGACTGCTGAACCATATCGTACTGCAGCGCCAGGAAGCCGTCATCATTGATATGGAAGCGGGACTGGAGCATCTCTCAAGAGGAACCGCCAAAGGCATCGATGCCTTTATCGTGGTAGTGGAACCGGGACAGCGAAGCATCGAGACTGCGCTCAATGTTAAGAAAATGGCCAGGGACATCGGCATCGAAAAGGTCTACGCCATCGCCAACAAAGTCCGAAGCGACGAGGAATTAGAGCTCATTCAAAGCCTCCTAACCGATGTCGAACTCCTCAGTCATATTCCCTACAGCGGTTCCATTTCCACCGCAGACCTAAAGGGCATGTCGCCGGCAGACTCCGCCGGCGACGAGCTGACCGCAACCATCGATTCCATCATCAATAAATTCAGCTAGCTGACAAGGGAATCAGACAAGGGGACAGGGACCTGTCTTTTTTGCCACAACAAAAAAGACGGGTCCCTGTCCCCTTGTCTGCTCCTGTCCCTTGTCTGAAAGATGCGGGTTACCCCGCATCTTTTTCTTCGGACAAAAGTCCCCAAGAAAAGACAGGAATAAACATCACATCTCTGATAGAATAGGTTTATAGGAGGTGAGAAGAATGGAAATGATCAAAAGTCTTCAACAGGCAGTAGTGTATATGGAGGGACATATCTATGACCCGATTACTTATGAGGATGTGGCAAAACATCTGCATCTATCCAACTACCACTTCCATAAAACCTTCAGCTTAGTGACGGGGGTGACGGTAGGAGAATATCTTAGAAACCGACGCCTGTCCTTGGCAGGAGAGGAATTGGCGCTGTCAACGAAAAAAATCAGCGATGTGGCATGGAAGTACGGTTATGAAACACCGGAGAGTTTTACCAAAGCTTTTGTCCGGTTTCATGGAGTCACTCCCCGGAAGGTGAGGGATAGGGGCGGCGACCTGAAACAGTTCAATCCGCTTCTCATTCAACTATCGATGGAAGGAGGAAGGGCAATGGATTATCGATTGGAAAAACGGGAAGGATTTCAGTTATTAGCGAAGGTACGGGAGTTCAGTAATGACACATCCTTTGAAACGGACAACACTGATATTGCAAAATTCTGGGGGGAGAGCCAAAAGGATGGGACCTTTAAGATCCTGAATGAAAATAGTAAAACCGGAGATTTTTACGGAGTCTGTGGGCCGATTTCAAAAGAGAGTAATCGTTTCCGATACGGGATTGGTGTAGAAAGGGGGACTGAGGAAGTTCCGGAAGGCTTCGAGATTTGGGAAGTGGAGCCGGCGCAGTGGGCGGTGTTCAAGTGTATCGGCGATGACCCGGGCTGTATCGGGAAAACCTGGGAGCGGATTTTCAAAGAATTCCTACCCGGTTCAGACTTTAAAATGCTTGAACAAACGGATTTCGAGCTCTACTCCGATGAATTGGAATCGGGATGTTTCTGTGAGATCTGGATTCCAGTGGAGAAGGAGTAGCACAGAGATACAGACAAGGGGACAGGGACCCGTCTTTTTTGCCACAACAAAAAAGACGGGTCCCTGTCCCCTTGTCTGATCTTCCCCTTGTCTGATTTTTTTGTGATTGAAAGAAACCGAAAGCTGTGGTATATTTGACTTGTTAGGTGACAAGACACCAAAAATAGAAAGGATGGAATTAATGGATCAAAAAACATTGGTTCAGGAGATAAATCGACTGAAAAAAGAAAAGGATGCGGTGATTCTGGCCCACCACTACCAGATAGAGGATATCAAGGAAGTGGCGGACGTGGTAGGGGATTCCCTGGAGCTCAGCCGAAAGGCTACGGAAGTTCAGGAAAAGACCATTGTCTTAAGCGGAGTACACTTTATGGCGGAGAGTGTTAAGGTGCTGTCGCCGGAAAAGAAAGTGTTGCTGCCGGTCAAGGATGCCGGCTGTCCCATGGCGGATATGATCGATGAAGAAAAACTCGACCGATTCAAAGCCGAGTATCCAACCGGAAAAGTGGTCTGTTATGTGAATACCACCGCGGAGGTAAAAGCCAAAAGTGATATCTGCTGTACCTCGTCCAATGCGTTGGACGTTGTAAACAGCCTCGGAGATGTCCCGGTCCTCTTTATTCCGGACCAGAACCTGGGAAACTATGTAAAGAAGCATTCAAAGAATCAAAACGTCATTCCCTATGAAGGCTACTGTATTACCCATCACCGGGCAAGAAAAGAGGATGCTCTGAAAGCGAAGGAAAAGCACCCGGAAGCGGTCCTTCTCGCCCACCCGGAATGCCGGCCGGAAGTACTCGAGGAAGCTGACTTTATCGGAAGCACCACGGGAATTATCAATTACGTAAAGAACTCCGAAAAAACAACGTTTATCATCGGTACCGAGATGGGCATTGTGGAGAGTCTGAAAAAACAGATGCCTGAAAAAAACTTCTACCTGCTGGCCCCAAGCTTTATCTGCAGCAATATGAAAAAA
>JBEPWR010000175.1:0-4054 GCA_041642335.1 Eubacteriales bacterium | reverse complement strand
TTCCACTATGAGCGACTCCTGATCGCCCACAAGAAACCCTGTTTCTTTGCAATCAAGATTATTTAGGTTGTTTGAAGTTTGTTGTCGTGGTTACCGTGGTACCCGTGGTTCCCAGTGTAGGCGTTGTCGTTGTCGTAATAGTGGTGGTGGTGTTAAACTTCATCATGGTTTTCTCCCTTCAAATTCTTGATTATTCATTCATATTTGTTAATAGCTATTGATTATACACAGATCTTTCGGAATTGTCAAACTATTTCCGGAATTATTTTTTGAGCACGGTTATTTACTAGGATTTTTTTCGGAAGCATCATGCTGAAACTTCAAAATTTCACTGAAAAATGATACAATATAATGAATATTCATTATAAAACACATCAATTGTTGAAAGGAGCGAAAATTTATGATCGTAGAATATCAGGATGTAGTTGAAGCAAGGAAAAGAATCAGTCAGTATATTTATAAAACCCCGCTGGAAAAATCCATGCATTTAAGCGACGGGAACCAGAATATATTTTTAAAATTGGAAAATCAGCAACGGGTGAAAAGCTTTAAGATAAGAGGGGCACTCAGTAAGCTTACCAGCCTGACGGAGGAGGAAAAAAGCAAAGGGGTTATGACGGTATCTTCCGGTAACCACGGCGCGGCGGTAAGCTATGCATCCGGACTGCTGTGCATTGAAAACGCCACGATTTTTGTCCCTGAGACCACCCCGAAAAGTAAAATCAGCAAAATTGAGTATTACGGCGGACATGCGAGAGCGGTGGGCAAGAATTACGACGAGACCCATGACATTGCAATGAAGTATTTAGAGGAGAATGACGTCACGTACGTAGATCCGTGTTCCGACCGGGAAGTTATTGCCGGACAAGGGACCATGGCGATGGAAATGCTTGAACAAAATCCCGATATTGATACCATTTTGGTTCCCGTCGGTGGCGGAGGGATGATCACCGGAATCAGCGTAGCGGCGAAAGCCCTAAAACCCTCGGTTAAGGTGATCGGATTACAGACCGAAGCCTGCCCGGCCATGATTCAATCGATGAAGGATGACAAATTTTATGAAGTGTTTCCAATTGATGAGACCATATGCGACGCGCTTGTGGGTGGCGTTGGAGAAATTCCCTACAAAATGGCTAAAGAATCCATCGATGATATTTGGGAAGTGAAGGAAGCGATGATTGCCAAAGCCACTTCCTTTCTCATCAACAAAGAAAAGGTGATCGCCGAGCCGTCAGGCACCATCGGTGTAGCCGCCATATTGCAGGGACTTCCGCTGAAAAATGCGAAGAACATCGGGATTGTAATCTCCGGTGGCAATATTGATCAGGAATTGATGCTGGCCTTATTAAATAAATCCGCAGGGAGATGAAGCCATGTTTAAGATCAAAGTTTTGCGTAGAGAAGATATCGAAAATGTACTGAATGTAAGCCATGTAATTGAGGCGGTGGAAGAGGCTTATCAGTCCAAGGCAAGAAATGAAGCCGATGTATTCCCGATGATTTTCCATGAGTTCGAATCCGGAAAAGCGGATATGGATATCAAGGCGGGACATCTGAAAGGGGCGAACCTGTACGGATTCAAGCAGGTATCCTGGTTCGGAGAGAATCCTGAAAAAGGACTGCCGGCACTGCTCGGTTCAATGATGATCTTTGAAGGAAATACCGGAAGACCCCTGGGGCTGATGGACGCCTCCTATATTACCTCGATTCGAACCGGGGCCGCCGGCGCGGTCGGCATCAAACATTTGGCAAGGAAGGATTCGAAAAACCTACTGATGATCGGGACGGGAAATCAGGCAATCTTTCAGTTGGCCGCAAGTTTATCGGTAGTAAAGGAGATTACAACCGTATCAATCTATAATCCACGCTCTCCCGAAAAGGCAGAAAAATTTGCAGGGACGATCAAAGATACGCTGAATAAGGAGTTTTTATCAAAATTTGACGCAACTACTGAGGAGTATGAAAAGATTCGGAATCAATATGATGTGGATTTTAAGGCGGTTTCGGACATTGAAAAAGCAACCAAAGAAGCGGATATCATCATTACAGCGACGCCTTCAAAGGAGGCGATGATTCAAAAGCCGTGGATTAAACCCGGCGCACATATCAGTTGTATCGGTTCAGATATGGAAGGTAAACAGGAAATCGATGAAAAGATTTTCGCCATGGCCCGGGTTTTTGTTGATGACCTTGAACAATCCATTCGCGTGGGGGAAACCGAGACCGCCATTAAAAAAGAAGTGATCCATAAGGGCGATATTATCGGAGAAATCGGAAATCTGATAGAAGGAAAAATTCAAGGAAGGCTGGCGGATAACGACGTGACGATCTTTGACACCAGCGGACTGGCCATACAGGATTTAATAACGGCGAAGCTTGCATTGGAATTGGCAGAGAAAAAAGGCCTTGGAGGCGAGGCGGAGATTTAAGCTGGAGGCGATCAAATGAAAATCATCGATTTACAGGAGGATCTGGTTAAAACGAGACGGGAGCTTCACCAAATTCCGGAGCCTGCCTTTGAGGAACAGCAGACTTCGAAGTATATTCTAGATAAGCTGACAGATTTGGGGTACCAGGTGGAGAGGGTAGCAAGAACCGGCGTACTGGCCTTTCGAAAAGGCGCAAGTGATCAGCCGCCGATTTGCTTTAGAGCCGATATGGATGCATTGGAGGGAGAAGAAAAAACAGGACTGGAATTTGCTTCCACCAACGGGTTTATGCATGCCTGCGGGCATGACGGACATATGACAATGCTGCTGGGCTTTGCGACGTATCTGGCAGGGGTTCCGGAAATCAATAGAAGCATTGTGCTGCTCTTTCAGCCGGGAGAGGAAAACGCCGGGGGCGCTGATGTGGTGTTAAAAGATGAGACCTTTAAAAAATATGGTATTGAAGCCATTTTCGGCTTCCATCTGCAGCCGGAAATTCCGGAAGGCAAAGTAGGTTCCAAAGCCGGATCCTTCATGGCCCAGACTATCGAATTCAACATCTCCGTAGAAGGAAAGGGTTGTCATGGCGCACAGCCGCAAAATGGAGTGGATGCCATATTTGTCGCCTCCCAACTTGTCAACAGTTACCAAAGCATCATTAGCCGGAATGTGGATCCGCTGGATTCGGCGGTACTGACCATTGGTAAAATTTCCGGCGGCACCGTAAGAAATCTGATTGCAGAAAATGTAAAGCTCGAAGGGACCCTCAGAACCTTTGACCTGGAGGTTTATGAATTCGTTAAAGAACGGATAATCCAGATCAACCAAGGTCTTGAGAAGATGTACGGGGTAAGGATTCAAACCGATTTTATTGATTTTTGCCCGCCGGTGGTCAACGATCCGGACCTTTATGAGCGCTTCGTCAATCTGACGGATCCCGAGGAATTTATTGAAATGAAGCCCATGACCATCACCGAGGATTTCGCATTTTATCAGACGGAATTGCCGGGGCTTTTTATGATGCTCGGAATAAAAAATGAGGATAAGGGCTTTAATCATCCGCTGCATTCTTCGGAGTTTAATTTCGACGAAAAAGTACTGCTCTACGGAATTGAATTATACGAAAGAATCGCAAAAGAGTATGATGTGCTGTAAAAACTTTTCGCCAAAGAATCATCGGTACCGTTCTTTGGCGTTTTTATGTGCTGTTTTATTCCTAGGATGAATGCACAAAAGATATAGTATCAGTCCACAAAAAGAATTTCGGATGTTTATCAATAGCTCACAAAGGAGAAAGGCCCTCGGATGAAGAATTTATAAACTAGATCTATTCTTGAAAAATAATATTTTTCTATAAACACGGGATGGTCTGGTCTGCAAAAAACATATATAAGGAGTGGATTACCATTAAAAACAAAGGCTTGTTTTTATTAACCGTAATTATCATCGCTACGGCAGCCAATTATCTGCTATTCAGTTTTTTAGCAAGGAATCAATCGATTTTTCTTCAAGGAATACTTCTACTTGTTGTGAATGCCCTCATTCTATCAATTTATAGTGAATTGTCCGATAGAAGAAGAGAGAAGGAACTACAGGAAATCACCGAGACCCTGAAAGGCTACAGC
>JBEPWR010000174.1:0-4058 GCA_041642335.1 Eubacteriales bacterium | reverse complement strand
ATCGGTCCGGTAAGAAGTGCAAGACCTTACTATATTGAAAGAGCTATGGAGTTCAATGCGATTTATACCCATGCCGGAGCAAGTTCTCGAGTAGAGGAGGAAATTGATCGTTTGAGCATTCAAAATATCAGTCTTCTAGGGCCTGGAGGAGGCGCATTTTGGAGAGAATCCCACAAAAGAGCTCCCCATAATGCCTACACCAGTATGGATAACATTAGAAATACCGCTAAAAACTTAAATTATCGGGAGATTTCTGAATTTGATGGACATTCGTTTTATGAACAAAAGCAAACCCCTGAACAAGGAGAATCTATTGACAGTTTTGAAGTTCGCTACCATTCAAGCTACCGAGCCGGTTATGAATACAATGAAAAGACCGAGAGTTATGACCGATATTACGTGGATCAGCAACAATTTGACGAAACCCACAGTGATGAAGAAGCAAAGCCAATTTCTCCGAGCAATGTTCTCGTGCAAATTGTACCGGCTAGACTGATTCCGGGAACCAGCTCCGGAATTTTAGAGATGGATACCATCGGCAGTGGAAAAGGATACTTTTTTACTATGGGCCAAATGGTTGAAGTCCAATGGGAGAAAAGGGATAAGGAAGACTTAACCCGGTATTATGATAATGACGGAAAAGAAATCATATTGAATCCTGGTCAAACCTGGGTTCAGGTGATTTCACGGGAAGATCTATTAACGATCCATGATTTGGATAATGAGGAATAGGAGGAATATAATGGATAAAAAAGAATTGATTCGAAAAGCCATTGAGGCCAGAAAAATGGCCTATGTACCATACTCAAAGTTTCATGTAGGTGCAGCGGTATTGACTAAGACCGGGAAAATATATACGGGATGCAATATTGAAAATGCTTCTTTCGGTGCAACGAATTGCGCTGAGAGAACCGCCCTGTTTAAAGCAATTTCTGAAGGTGAAAAGGAATTTGATACCATTGCGATCGTGGGAGACCCCCAGGCTTTCACGCCACCATGCGGGATCTGCAGACAGGTGCTTGTAGAGTTTGGGCGGGATATTAACGTAATCCTCGCAAAATCCGAAGAAGAATATAAAGAGTACACCCTTGAAGAGATTCTGCCTCTCTCATTCACCCCGAAAGATCTAGAAGATAAAGGAGGAAGAGCATGAGCTATCAATCAGGTTTTGTAAGCATTATTGGAAGGCCCAATGTGGGAAAATCCACGATGATGAACCAGCTGGTGGGGGAGAAAATTGCGATTGTTTCCGATAAACCTCAAACTACGAGAAATCGCATACAAAGCGTATACACAGAAGACGACCTTCAAATTGTCTTTCTCGATACTCCCGGCATTCATAAACCCAAAACGGAACTCGGAGAGTTTATGGTAAAGACCGCAAAAGCCAGTCTCCGGGATATGGATGTAATTTTGTTTATGGTGGATGAGAGTGATCGCCTGGGTGGTGGTGATCAATACATTTTAGAAGAGTTAAAAAAGATTAAAACACCGAAAATTCTTTTGATTAATAAAATTGATAAAACCGACCAGGATTCTGTAAAAAATATTGTAAAGCAATATGAAGAAATGGAACTATTTGAGAGTATCATACCGATATCCGCTCTTGAAGGGGTTAACCTCCAACGGGTTATTGAGGAGATTAAAGAATATCTTCCTGAAGGTCCTCAGTATTTTCCGGAAGGAATGATTACTGATCAGCCGGAACGGGCAATTATTGCGGAATTAGTTCGAGAAAAAGTACTTCATTATACAGAGCAGGAAATCCCTCATGGAGTTGCCATAGAAGTGGTGTCCATGAAAGAGCGTCCGAAAAAAGCCTTAGTGGACTTAGAAGTGAATATTTACTGTGAGCGAAACAGTCATAAGGGAATTATCATCGGTAAAAACGGACGAAAACTCAAAGGGATCGGAAAAGCGGCTCGGGAAGATATTGAAGGGTTTCTAGGAACAAAAGTCAATTTACAGCTTTGGGTGAAAGTCAAGGAAGGCTGGAGAAATCAAAATACCATGCTTCGAAACTTCGGCTACCGGGATGACTCTTAAGGAGTGCCTATGCTGGTAAAAACCGAAGGAATTGTTCTTAAAAATATGAAATATAAAGAAAGTGACGGAATCCTGACGATTTTCGCACGGAAACTTGGCAAAGTTTCGGTCATGGCCCGCGGCGCACGAAGTTCCAAAAGCAAATATTTAGCCGGGGCTCAACCTCTTTGTTACAGTGATTTTGTGTTATACAAAGGAAAATCCATGTACACCCTAAATGATGTGGATACTATTCATAATCATTACAGACTGCGGGAGGACCTTGACAGTCTTTCCGTTGCCTCTTTTTTTGTCGAGCTGGTGGATGCGGTAACCATCGAAGGACAAAGTAATAACCGGTTGTTTTCTCTATTTATAGAGTCTTTGGGAGCGCTAGAAAACAAAACAGGAGTGTCCGATCTTATTGTGTTACGATTTCTGCTGCAATTTTTGAAATTCAGTGGATATGAACCGTATATGAAAGGGTGTAACCAATGCAGCACGGGGAAGTCCAGCCGCTGGGTGTTGGATATGGAAGAAGGTGGGCTTCTTTGTGAAGAATGTCAAAGAAAGAGCAGGGGAAGAGCCCATCCCTTATCGGCAAAAGCCATACGTCTGGCTAAGTATTTAATGATCATTGATATCGATGATTTACAGGAGTTAAAAGTGCACCCGAAGCTTATCAGAGAACTTAAAGGGGTGTTTCAGCAATATATGATGATCCATTTGGATAAAAGAAATTTTAAAAGTCTGGATTTTCTTACAAAGATCCACAAGGACTATTGACAGAAGTTGTGATTTTTGATATCTTTAAGCATAATAAAATAGTGGCGTTGAAAAAGAAGAGTAATTTTCGGTAGTGTCAAAGCGAGTGGAGGATCGTGTAAGCTCCATACAACCCGGAAATGAAGGGCGCTTTTGAGCCATAGGAACATAAGGGGATGCTACGGCATCAACTAGGGTGGAACCGCGGAAATCATCTTTCGTCCCTAATCTTCGGATTAGGGAGGAAAGTTTTTTTATGTGCTTTTTTATCTGAAGACCCTTGACTAAAACATTGAAACACTCTACTTTAATCATGTTTTGAAATTATAAGGATAAGTGAATACAAGGAGGAATGGACAATGAAAGAGAAAACCATGGATGAAATTGTTGCCCTGTGTAAATCAAGAGGATTTATTTTCCCGGGATCAGAAATTTATGGAGGACTGGCCAACACTTGGGACTATGGCCCTTTAGGTGCGGAATTGAAGCGCAATATTAAAGATGCCTGGTGGAAAAAGTTTATCCAGGAAAATCCCAATAATGTGGGCCTGGATTCAGCGATTCTGATGAATCCTGAAACCTGGGTAGCTTCCGGTCATATTGGAGGTTTTAACGATCCTCTAATCGATTGTAAAGCCTGTAAAGCAAGATTTCGAGCCGACCAGTTGATCGAGGAACACCTGCATAAGCAGGGAAAAGAAATGTCCGTGGAAGGATGGACAAATGAAGAGATGGTTTCATTTATCAAAGATGAAGGAATTGCCTGTGAAAAATGTGGGAAAACAGACTTTACGGATATTCGACAATTCAACTTGATGTTTAAAACCTTCCAAGGTGTTACAGAAGATTCTACGACGGAAATCTTCCTACGGCCGGAAACCGCCCAGGGGATTTTTGTCAACTTTAAAAATGTTCTTCGAACTTCCCGAAAGAAAATCCCATTCGGAATCGGACAAGTGGGAAAATCCTTTAGAAATGAAATCACTCCCGGAAACTTTACTTTCAGAACCCGGGAATTTGAGCAGATGGAGCTGGAATTTTTCTGTGAACCGGGAAAGGATCTGGAGTGGTTTGATTACTGGTTGGATTTCTGTAAAAACTGGTTGTTGGGCTTAAATATGAAGGAAACCAGTATTAAACTGCGAGAGCATGCAAAGGAAGAGTTATCCCACTACAGCAATGCTACCACGGATATTGAATTTAAATTTCCTTTTGGTTGGGGAGAACTATGGGGAATTGCAGACCGTACGGATTTTGATCTGCGACAG
>JBEPWR010000173.1:0-4060 GCA_041642335.1 Eubacteriales bacterium | reverse complement strand
TCTTCTTGCTCGGCCCACTCTTTTGCTTTTTTTGTAGCAATGGGAATTGCCCGACCTTCATCATAACCCTCTTTTAACATTTCATTGGCAATTTCAATCGCCTTATTTCTGACCTTTGCATCGAGATTTTTCCATGAGTCCGGATATTTGTCTTTTGAGTAAGGCATCCAATTCCTCCTTTCTTTCAGTATAGCAATATGTTTTTTAAACGACCCTTATTATCATCTTCTATACCCGTTAGAAAAAAGAATAATCGCGAAGTATTTTACTTATCGTTCTTCAAAATGCATATCATCTATTTCCAGCTGATACCAGGTAAAGGACTTACCGTCCAGAACCCAAGTAATATCCACCCGCGAAGGGATCTTCAGACCGTCAAATATCTTATGTTCGTTAACACTGGCAATACATGGAATCCGTTTTGCCTGTTCATCATGATCCTTATACCGAAGGCTCTCCATTCGGGTTAAGGTCCCGTCCTCCTCAAAATAAAAAGTCGCTTCCACGGTCATTCCCTGGTAGCTAAGAATTCCTTTTGCGCTTTGCTGATCGATGGCTTCCCAGGACATATAATCTTCCAGTGCAGCGGTGGGATACAACGGAATCTCCAGTAAAAAACGATGCAGTGCCGATTCATTCAGTTTCCCACTGTCTTTTGCATTTACCACTGGAATCAGGGATCCGATGCGTACCTCCATCAAACTCTCTCCCTCGTAAAAAAGGTCTCTTCCTTTCGTATTAATCAAGGGGATCATCGGTAAATCCACGTGCCAGAGAAAACCCGGCTGATCTACCCGGACGTACTGCTTGGCTTTCGCCTCTACCCATTGCTTCTGACCGGGCTCAAGTTTCATATTTCCTCGCTGAGAAAATTCCACCGATCGAAGTTTATTCCGGCCGACAACCCCTACTGAAATAAGCCACTTCCTGACCGGTTCCGGAAGACCTTCCAGTTCTTCTTCGGTAATCCTTGATTCCTCTCGGGCTTTTGTTTCCCGGTCCATTGCCATAAGCTGGTCAATCTCACTGGAAATGCGATTGCTCATTAAAAGACTTCCACCGGCAAAGGCCAGTACAATCAATAGGACAAACCCCAGTAAAATTAACCACCAGTAGTGCATTATATAGTTTTTTACTCCCATTTTTCCACCTCCTTATTCTCTATTCCTTAGACCATGAAACAACAAGTGAAACTGGGACTCAATTAATTCTTCGATCATCTGTTCATCCTGAATATTTTCGATAATAATCCGTAGGATCAACCCATAGTTTGCGGTCCAAAGAATTCTCGCTGTGCTTTTCGGATCCACCATTTGAAATTCCCCGATTTTTATGCCTTTTTCTACGGCAGACTCCAGTTTTTTAATGGCCCGTGGTTCACCGGATTCCTCCCTTTGAAGCACCATGGTCATTTCGATAATTTTCGGGTCTTCACTAAGCATCACCGCTTTGTAATACTCCCGCATGTTAAGGGCTGCTCTGATATAGGAAGTAAAGCGTTGGGTAATCTGCTCTTCCACCGTTAAATCCTCTTCCAGTTCCTGATTGATTGCCCCCATAATTTGCTGATAGCCGGACTTTATCAGTTCCCGAATTAATACGTCTTTATTGTCAAAATACTGATAAATACTACCCGGAGTGTAACCAGAAAGCTTCGCGACTTCCCTCATGGATATTCCTTCAAACCCTTGGTTTTCAACGATGGTTTTTGCACTCTCGAGCATTTTTTCCTTAATTTCCCGTCGTTGATCTTCATCCATTTTTTTACGCATAAACTACCTCCTTAAACAAAAAACCTCGTTTAATTAAACAGTGTTTATTTTATCAAAAGCGTTTCCACTTGTCAATTATAACCTAATAAAAAAAGCCCTCCAAATGATGAGCCTCACTATCCCGGCTAATCTTTTGGAGGGAGTTTTTTTTGTTCACCGAAACGATATATTCCGTAAAATCGTCGAATGCCTGTTACAAATAGTAAGAAATTGAATATCAGAAACAAAACAAAGGCTGCTTGAGGAAAGACCAATACCAGGGAGAAGAAAATAAAGGTCTCTGTACGTTCCAACAGTCCGGAATCATAATGCATGCTTTTTTCCCCGAGATTTTGATATAAGGATCCTGCTGCTAAGAATGTGGAAAAATTAAAAATCATCCCGGTAAGAAATAATAGGTACATTGCAGCGTAATCCGGCATCCAGTAAAAGAAACCGAAAATCATGGCGGCCTCCACCATACGGTCCAGAATTAAATCCAGTAGAGCGCCTCCTGAAGTTGAACGTCCAATTAGCCTTGCCACCGTACCATCGAGGACATCTAAAATTCCTGAGAGCCATAGCAGAATCAGGGCTCCCACTGGATTCTGCATGCCTGTCATAACCGCTGCCGCTACACCGAGCAGGAATGCAAGTATGGTTAGCTGATCCGGTGTACGGTTGATTTTTATCATGCCTTTACCGAGCTTTTCAAAGCTTCCCTGAACAATCGGACGTAATTTTGAATCGATCATCGTACTCACTCCAATTCTAAATGTTCTATCCTAAAAGTTTTACCTTTCATTACAGACAATCAGCTGTTCCCCCATAACAGAGACAACAACGCCATCGCCTCTTTGCCAGGATCCTTTACCGATTACGGATGCATACAGAAGATGATCTTCAACTTCCACCCGGTAGTAGGTTTTTTCCCCGGCATAAGTACGGTTTGTGATTGTCCCTGGTATACCCCTTTGATTACCCGTCTCACTTTGCTTAACCTTATCTGAGAGCACCAATGCTTCCGGTCGCAGTAGAAGTTTCGCTGTTGTTTCATTAACCGTCTTTAGCGGTCCTTCTTTACGAAATTTCCCAAGAGGAGTGTGGATCATTTCATCAGCCATGGAATTTATCGGAATTTCATTGATTTCTCCGAAAAATCTTGCCACTTCTACGGAATTCGGGGTTTCATACAATTCTTCAGGAGTGCCGTACTGTTTCAGTTCGCCGTTAAACATTACGCCGATTTTGCTGGAAGTAATAAGGGCATCCTCCTTATCATGGGTAACAAGAATTGTGGTGATTTTCAGCTTTCGCTGAATATCCACAACAAAACTTCGCATTTCCTCCTTTAATCGTTGATCCAGGTTTGAAAAGGGTTCGTCAAGCATTAATACCTTGGGACTTACAATCAGCCCCCGGGCAATGGCTACCCGTTGTTTTTCTCCTCCGGAGATCTGCCAGGGATATTTTTCGCTGTGCTCTTTTAATCCCACAAACTTCAGCATCTCCTGAACCTTTTTTCGCCGAAGACTTTTCGGCATACCCTGCATACGAAGGCCGAATTCCACATTCCCTGCTACCGTCATATGAGGAAAAAGCCGGGGCTCCTGAAAAACGATTACGGCCCCTCGCCTCTGCGTAGGCAGATGCCCTACGGATTTTCCATCAATAAAAATCCTTCCGTAATCCGCTTCCAAAAGACCCGCTATAAGCTTTAAGGTTGTAGTTTTACCGCATCCGGAGGGGCCAAGAAGAGATACCATCTCCCCTTTTTCCACCGTTAACGTAAGGTTCCTGATCGTCTCTTCTCGGCCATAGGTTTTGCTGATATTTTCCAATCGCACTTCTTTCATGATTTCACCTATTTTCCTTTATAAAAATCCCGGCTATGCCGTTACTTTTACGATAATAACTCCGTAACAATTTTTCAATCGCCAATAACACAAGGAGTGCCGTCAGCATAAATACGAAGCTGTAGCTTGCGGCCATCAACCGGTCACCACTTTGGATATACGGTACCATCAGCAAGGGAAAAGTGCGAACACTGCCTCCACCGATTAAAAATGTTAAAAAGTACTGACTAAAAGAAATGATAAAAACCATACTTCCTGCGGAAATTATTCCGGGTATGATCATAGGCAGGGTGATATAAATAAAGGTTTGCATCTTTCCGGCCCCAAGGACCTTCCCCTGTTCTTCGAACTGATCACCTACGAGCTCAAAGATATTGGTAAAGATTCGAATGCCATAAGGTATTACAGGGACAATATGAATTAAAATCACTCCGAACTCTGTATTAGTAAGAC
>JBEPWR010000172.1:2839-4060 GCA_041642335.1 Eubacteriales bacterium | reverse complement strand
ACTGTTGATGTAGAGGCCACCGATGATCTCCAGGACGGTAAAGGTGAGATTTAAGAAAAATGCCGCTTTGATATTTTTCGTAGAGTTGTGTGGATGTCTGCTCAATGGTGTGCCTCCTTTTTTTATGTTTATACTTATATCTACCCAATTTTTCGTAAAAACTACAGGCGAATGCGAGAGGTCCGCGGGATTTATCCTTAGAAAAATCAGCAAAAGGAGTGAGTTAAATGGAACATTTTAATCAGACCCACGAAGAAATTGAAAGAATTATCGCCTCGCTTCCCAAAGAAACCGTTATCGGAGAGTTTTCGGGAAGGGACAGTGTCGCAGCCATATTAAAAGCCTTCGAGTCCCCCGAAATCAAGCATATCCTTCCGGTGATGTCCTTTGCCGGTACCGAGTATGGAAACCTGGAAGGGTTACAGGAAAATGAGCAGCGCCTGCGACAGCGGGTGAGAGCCTTATACGGGGAAGAAAAGACTCTCCATCCGACCATAATTTTCAGCAATCCCAAACTTTGGAGTGTATTAAACGGACGGGTGGTCCATGGATTAATCGAAAGCTACGGGTTCTATACGCCCTGCATTGGTTGTCATATGTATTTTCATCTGTTAAGAGTACCGATGGCCCGTAGACTGGGAGGCAAAATTATTTCCGGAGAACGGGTCAGCCATGGCGGAAAGATTAAGCTGAATCAATTAGCAGACTCTCTGGAAGCTTATAAAACAGTGCTTGAAAAACTTGGCGTGGAACTACTTTTTCCGATCCGGGAGGTTGTAGACGGAAATGCCGTAAGGGATCTATTGGGCTGGTCCTGGGATGAGGGAAAGGGACATCCCGCCTGTATGTACAGCGGAAATTATCGAAGAATGGATGGAAAAACCGAGTACTCCGAAAGAGCCCTTCGGGCCTTTTTAACGGAATTTTTGATACCGGTTTCCGTAAATGTCGGGAAAATTCTGATCCGAAAGCCTGATGCGTCCTTAGAGGACCTGCAAAAACCCTTATATGAATGGGAGGAAAATCAATGAAAACCATCGTGATTCTTCTGGACGGCGTAGGGGATCTGGTTTGTGAGGAGCTGGGAGGGAAAACTCCGCTGGAATACGCCCTTACGCCAAATCTCGACCGCATTGCAGAGCTGGGGCAAACGGGCATGATGACGCCTTACCGCTTAGGGGTTCCCGTGGGTACGGATTTCGCCCATTTTCTTTTGATGGG
>JBEPWR010000172.1:0-2829 GCA_041642335.1 Eubacteriales bacterium | reverse complement strand
CTATCCGGGACGCTCCATTGTGGATGGGCTGTCCTATGGGGTTACATTACAAGAGGACCGGTTATATATGGTCACTTCCTGGGCCCACATAAAAAAACACCGGGATTACGAGATTAAAACCCGCTACCTGATGGATCTTTCAAAAGAGGAGTGTTGCCAACTCTCAGAGCTTATCCCGAAAACCTTCGGAGGTTATGGCTTTCAGTGGCACTACACTACGGATGGGCACGGAATTCTGGAAATTCGCGGTGAGAATCTGAGCACTAAGATCTCCGACCCGGACGGAATCTACCCGCTGGGGTACGTCCTGCAATCAGAACCTTATGATACCCTGGAGCCTCAGGCAAAAACCACAGCGGATCTGATCAATCGTTTTATGAAAGAGATGCATCTTCGTTTGGAAAATCATCCGGTTAATCAGAAGCGAAAGGAAAAAGGGCTGGAACCGGCGAACTTTCTGCTGCCGAAGTGGGCAGGGACACCCCGGGAACTGCCGCCCTTTCAGGAAGAAAACGGAATGTCGGGAGAAATTATCGGATCCAGTGCAATGATTCGAGGTATTGCCCGTTTGCTGGATATGAAGTATACGCCCTATAAAGATTTTGCAAAAGGCGTTAAAAAAGCCCTGGTTTCTTCGAGGGAGTACATACACCTTCATACGAAGGAGACGGACCAGGCCGCTCATACCAAGGACCCCTTTGCAAAAGTAAGGGTTCTTGAGAAAATTGACCCGTTGCTTGAGCCGCTTGTGGACTATGCCTTAGAGGAGGATGTACTTCTGATTGTTACAGGAGACCACACTACGCCGAGCATCGGCTCGATGATCCATAGCGGGGATCCGGTGCCGATAGCTTTTCTCGGAAAACATCTTCGTACCGATCAGGTAAAGTGGTTTGATGAGCGTTCCTGTGGACTAGGCAGCATTCGAATGACGGGAAAGGACTTTATGCCGATGATTTTGAATTTTCATCAGCGAAGCCTTTTTCATAACTTTCGGGTTGGGGGACGAAGGTCAAAGTACCTGCCCACTGAATCAAATAAGTTATAGTGGCGAATTGATAAGCTTTAGTAATGTAAATAAGCTTTAGTAATGGAGGGACTGTTGATTAACGGTCGTCGCTACAGCGCGGTACCCTTTCGGGGTCCACTGAACCGGATAAACCTGACGGGCTTTAATGGCTTTGATCAAATCCTCCTCTGAATGTACTTCCAAAAGAAAACGGGTAGCCATTTTGCCGAGGTCCTTCAGCTGATGGGCATCACTGGCTCCCACCATAGGCATATTAATCTGATGAGCCATAGCAGAGGCCTGTTCATTCTTTGCCGGTGCCGTGGTACCGTTAAAGGCTTCCACGGCCCAAAAGCCTTCCAGAGTATGGTTCCGATCCCCGAGGCTTCGGAAGGTATTTCGGTAGGGATGGGCGGCGATGGCAACCCCTCCTGCTTCAGCAACCAAGGTAAGAAGAGCCTGAGGAGAAAGGGTTTCATTGGGAATTTCGTCTAATCCGAAGACCAAAAAATCCCCCTCGGTTGTAAGAATTTCCGCACCGACAAAAATAGGGAAATCCACTTCCCTACTGTAAGCCTTTGCAAAGGTTTTAATATCATTGTTATCATGATCGGTTATGCAAATCCCGTCGAGGCCCAGTTTTCTTGCCTGCCATACGGCCTCCTCAAGGGATAAAATGCTGTCATCGGAATGTCTTTTTTCATGAACATGAAGGTCGATAATCATTGGCAACACCCTTCTTAATTAAATTTAATATCGCCTATATTTTAACGAATAACTCGGTATAAATCCAATGAATTATTTTAATACATTTTTCTTTATTGATAAAAAATTCTTATGGAGATCTATAAATCAAAATAATGGGGGAGAATCCTAATGAGAACGCCACTACAAAACAGGAATATTAAAATCAGTTTATTCGTACTCTTTATCATCCTTCCGGTAATATATTTTATCGGTTGTCAGGAGGGGATCGATGAAGATACAGGATCCCGGGGAATCTTCTATGAAATCGAAGGCGCCGAGACGGAGCTCTATCTTTTCGGGTCGGTGCATGTGGGCAATGAAGAGATGTATCCCCTGCAGGATCGGGTAATGGAAGCCTTTGAAGGGGCGGACCTGATCGCGATGGAAATCGATTTGGAAAGCATCAATGAAATGGAAATGGCGGAGGAAATGATGGAGGTGGCCATGTATCAGGATGGCCGACGGATGAGTGAGGTTGTGGGGGAGGATACTTTTGAGGAGTTGGTCCGTGAAACGGAAGAGTACGGGGTGGGACCGGAGGTTCTCGAACTTTTTAAACCCTGGTATGGTGCCATGTTTTTAACCGAAGTCGGCACGGATCAAAGTGAATTCTCCCAGGAATACGGAGTGGAACAGTTCTTTTTGGATAATCGGGAAGGTCAGGAACTGATCGGTCTTGAAGAGGTAATGGATCAGCTGCGGCCATTTACGGAAATGTCTGAAGAAACTCAAGTGGAATATCTTAAGCAGACCCTTGAAGAGATGGAAACTTTTGATCAGGATCTCTCGGAACTGATTGATGAATGGAAAGCGGGGAATGCGGAGTACTTTGAAGGACTTCGCTCCGATGTGGAAGAGGACGAGGCGGGAGGATCCCTACTCGCTTTTCAACAGGCCCTAACCGATGACCGGGATGAGGATATGGCGAAGCGGATTGCGCAGTTGATGGAGAGCGGAGAACATGAACAGATTTTTGTGGTGGTGGGTTCCCTGCACCTTGTGGGAGACCTGGGGATTACCAGGCGCTTGGAAGAAATGGGATATGAAGTGATTGACTAGGAATTATACTCATG
>JBEPWR010000171.1:0-4072 GCA_041642335.1 Eubacteriales bacterium | reverse complement strand
GGGAGGATTTAGCCAAGGAACTGGAGGAGTCCATCATTGATTTAAGCATTAAGGCCATTGAAAAAGTCATTGATAAGGAACTGGAAAAGGATCATGAACTCTTACTTAATTTAATTGAAAACGGACTTAAAAAATCCACCTATACCGAAACCCTGGTCATACGGGTTGCCCAGGAGGACTTTGATTTAGTGGACGTCAACAAAAATAAGATCTATATGATGACGGAAGGGATTGATGAGATCCAAATCAAAGTGGATCATTCCTTTAAAAAGAATGAAATTGTTATTGAAACCCAATCGGGAATCATTAATGCCAGTTTAAAAACCCAGATTGAACAAATCCATAAAGCCTTTAAAGATTTACTGCAAAGCGAGGTGGTCTAGAATGAAAATCTCGCTGGATAAATACTATAAGCGCTTAGAGGAAGTGGAACTTGCCCGGCAGTTGGGAAAGGTATCCCAGGTAATCGGCCTTACCATCGAGTCCAACGGTCCGGCGGTTAAAATCGGCGAAGTATGCAACATTTATCCGCTACGGGGAACCAACGCCGTGAAAGCGGAGGTTGTCGGTTTTAAGGATCAGAAGGTGCTGTTAATGCCCCTCGGAGAGATGGAGGGAATCGGACCGGGCAGTAAAGTTGAGGCGCTGGGCGCCCCGCTGAACGTCGGGGTCAGCAATGATCTCTTAGGCCGGGTACTGGACGGTCTGGGACAGCCCATTGACGGAAAAGGACCGATATCCGCGGAAAAAACCTATTCCGTTACCGCCGCTCCGCCGAACCCTCTAAACCGAAAACGAATTACCGAGCCCTTAGCCCTCGGTGTCCGCTCCATTGATGCCCTGCTTACCGTGGGAAATGGCCAGCGGATCGGGATCTTTGCCGGAAGTGGCGTGGGAAAGAGTACGCTCCTTGGAATGATCGCTAGAAATACCCAGGCGGATGTGAATGTGATCGGGCTCATCGGTGAGCGGGGCCGGGAAGTTAAGGAATTTATCGAAAATGATCTGCAGGAAGAGGGCTTGAAACGGTCCGTGGTCATTGTTGCAACCTCCGATCAACCGGCACTGATCCGGATGAAAGGTGCGCTGCTTGCCACCTCCATTGCCGAATATTTTCGAAATCGCGGAAAAAATGTGATGCTTTCCATGGATTCCATCACCCGTTTTTCCATGGCCCAGCGGGAAGTAGGCCTTGCCATAGGAGAACCGCCGGTAACGAAGGGTTATACCCCCTCCGTCTTTGCCACCCTGCCGAAGCTTCTGGAACGCTCGGGAACTTCTGATAAAGGTTCGATCACCGGACTGTATACGGTGCTGGTTGATGCCGATGATATGAATGAGCCGATTGCCGATGCGGTACGGGGAATTCTCGACGGACATGTGGTGCTCTCGAGAAAACTCGCGAACAAAGGGCACTATCCGGCAGTGGATGTACTCTCAAGCATTAGTCGTGTAATGCCGAATGTGGTGGATAAGGAACATTTAAAAGCCGCAAACGAAATCAAGGAAGTCTTAGCGGTTTATGATGAGAATGAGGATTTAATCAATATCGGGGCCTACGCAAAGGGCACCAATCCCAAAATTGATTACGCCATGTCGAAAATATCCAAGGTAAATGACTTTCTAACCCAGGATGTGCATGACCGGCTTACCTTTCAGGAGGTAACCGAACACTTGAAAACTTTACTGCAGTAATCCGGTAATACGAGCAATAAACATAGGACCTATAATCTTAAGGAGTGATATGAATGGGCAAATCCTTTTCCTATCGATTCGAGAACATATTGGATATTAAAGAGAAACTGGAAAATGAACGAAAAAGCGAACTGGGCAAGGCGGTACAGCAGCAGGAAGCTGCGGAAAAGAAACTTCGGCAGTGGATCAATAGAAAAAAACAAGCGGAAAGCGACTGGAACCAGCAAGCTAAAAATGTACAGAAAGTCCAGTTTTTCCAGCAGGCGGACCATAGCTTTGAATACCTGGAGCGAATGATTCAGCATCAAAAAGAGGAAGTTCAGAGAAAAGAAAAGGCCGTTGCGGAAGCAAGGAAAGAATTAATGAAAGCAAAGAAAGATACCAAGATTTTCGAAAAAATCAAAGAAAAAGATTACGCCAGTCACCAATTTCAGGAACAGCAAAAAGAGAATGAGTTAATCGACCAGATCATAACCCATAAATCATCCCGGAAGTAGAGGTGAGCCTTATGACCGATAAAAAAGAGAAATTACGTGACATTGCCATAGTCTTAGCCGTATTTTTAGCCCTACCCTTGTTCACCGGAATTATTGCCTATAGCGTAAATGATCAGGTGTATGAAACCACGAATCAGGTGTTAAGCAAGCTCCCCGGACAGGTGGGTATTTTCTTTGACCGGGAAGGCGAGGAACGGGAACGGGAAAAAATTAAAGAGGAACTTGCCGATTATTACATAGAGTTTGATAATGATCAGTTGGCGGACAAGCTTATTATGCTTCGGGGAGAGGAACCGGAGCTTTATGAGGAAATTCGGGAAAAGCTGGGAAGACGGGACCTGGCTAAGGTAACCTCGGTGGAGGAGACCATCGCCCGAAGAGATCAGAGTGAGGATATCTTAGTGGAGCTTCTTTCCGAGGCAAAAGAGGAACGGGAGCAGCGGTTAAATGAGCTTGTCACAAACTATGCCGCCTTAACGGAGTACGAACTGCTTTTGGAAGTGGAGGAAAAACTTCGGAATCGGGAATTAACGGTGGAGGAACAGGGCTACCTGGTGAATAATCTCGATATTGAGAATGCCGTCGTGATTTATGAGTACTTACAGCTCAGTCCCGGCGTACAGCAGGAAATCACGGATGAACGACGGGAGGCTTTCAGTCGATATTCTCGGGAGCAGGAACGGGAAGAGGACCGGCTAAAAGCCCTGGCAAAGACCTATAACCCTTCCGACAGTCGAAATCTCTGGAACCGGCTGGGACCGGAGGGCCTGTATGAAATCGAAGAGCTCGGACCGATCTATTACCACCTAACCGTAGATAAAGCCGGAGATATTTTAGCGAAAATTGATGATCATAATTTCAGCCTGGAACTCTATCAGGAAATCCAGAACTATGAAACCTTACAGCGACTGAAAAGTGAATCTCCCCAAGTGGCTCTGGAGAACCGGGACTTTAAAACTTCCCAAATGGAAGCGGTCAAGGAAGTGCATCTGCGGTGGGCTGAAAGGGTTGAGGATTTGATTCAGAGTTATCAGAACCTCGATGATCCCTCCCTGATCAATCGGGTGGACCAGATGCTTCAGCGGGAAAATGAAGTGATCAAAAGCGAAAATGTACAGGGGCTTACCGTGAATTTCACCCAGGAAGATGTGATTATTGCATTGATGGAAAGCCTTGATGCTCAGAAAAAAGCCGTTGTGATCAATGGCCTTGAAGAAAACCAGAGTCAGCAGCTTACACGAATGTTTTTAGATGGGGAGTAAGACCGAATAAGGATAATAAGGGATATTTTTCACAAGGAAAAATTTTCCCTTTATTATAAATTACCTTAGTGAAAGGAGGTGAAAAACATGCGAACCGGAAATATTATGGCTTTTGAAAAAGCTCCGGCTCCACCGAGACCGAGCACCAACACGGTAAAAGGCAATAGTTTTCAGGATCTTTTAGGGGAGAAATTATCCGAAAAAGAGCCGATTCAAAAAAAGGAATCCCGACAGGACTATGAAAAACTTCGAAAGAACAAAGAAAAGGAACCCTTGGAAAAGCCGGCAAAGGACCAGGAAAAATTGGAAGCATCGGAACAAGAAGAGATTTCCCTTGAGAAACTGCAGGAACTGTTGAGTTCGGAGGAGTTGGAAAACCTGGAGAATCCCGAAGAATTGAAAGCGCTGATGGCAAAGATTTCTGAACTTGGGGAAGAACTCAAAGAAATCCTTGGAGAACTGGTGGACCAGGGCGTGATCGATGAGAGCCTGATGGAGGGAATCGAAGCCTTACTGAATATGGATATTTCTTTTGATGAAAATTCGGGAGACGAGACGAAAGTCCTGAAAAACCTCGACGAGCTCTTACAGGGTGTAAAGGAGACCCTCGAGAAAATG
>JBEPWR010000170.1:0-4101 GCA_041642335.1 Eubacteriales bacterium | reverse complement strand
CAAGGTCCACTTCTCCCGGCAACTCTTTTTTGATCATCTCCGCAGCTTTTTCTGTGGTCCCATATTTTGTCCCATAGACTATTAATGTTTTCATGGGGTTTCCTCCTCCTATCAGAGCTGAAGATCGCTCGGTATACATCCTTCACTTGTTGTCTTATTTATACCTGAAATTCTTCCTTAAAAACATATTTTTGCCATCATCATTCATATTATAGTAAAATTATGATATATTATAATGAATTTTCGATATAAAATACCGGAATTAGGGTATATAGGTTATTATGAAATTACTAAGGAGGGATTGTATGATCCATACAGATCAAATTTGCAAAGATGTATATTTTGTAGGTGTCAATGACCGGGAAACCAGACTTTTTGAAAACCTTTGGCCGCTGGACCGGGGAGTCTCTTATAACTCCTATCTCATCGTCGATGAAAAGGTTGCCTTATTTGACACGGTAAAGAATACGAAAACCGACGCTTTTATTAAAAAGATCGAGGAGATTCTCGGCGATCGGGATGTGGATTACTTAATTATCAATCACATGGAACCGGATCATTCCGGTGCCATAAAAGATGTGAAGCAACGTTACCCCAACGTAAAAATTGTCGGAAACAGTAAAACCTTCGGATTCATCGATAACTTCTACGGGGATTTACGCCCTTATCATGAAGTAAAGGACGGTGATACCCTGCCGCTTGGAAAGCATGAGCTGAAATTTTTCATGACCCCCATGGTCCACTGGCCGGAGACCATGATGACCTATGAGATGCGCCAGGGAATTTTATTCTCCGGTGACGCCTTTGGCGGATTCGGCTCTCTTGACGGGGGGATTTTCGATGATGAGGTGAATCTGGAATTTTACATGGACGAAATCCGTCGCTACTACTCCAATATCGTCGGAAAGTTTGGCCCCATGGTACAGCGTGCGATCAAAAAGCTGAAGGATGCAGAAATTCCTCTGCATGTCATCGCGTCCACCCACGGTCCGGTTTGGCGAAAAGATCCGGGCTGCATTGTAAACTATTATGACCGGTGGTCCAAAGCGGAAACCGAAGAAGGGGTCGTCATCGTCTACGGTTCCATGTACGGAAATACACAAAAAATGGCGGACCTGATGGCCCGAAGACTTTCGGAAAGAGGCATCAAAAATATTCGGATCTACGACGCATCTAAAACCCATGTGTCTTATATTATCAGTGATATCTGGCGATTCAAGGGAGTGCTGCTCGGAAGCTGTGCCTACAATACCGGTCTCTTCCCTGCCATGCAGACCGTTGTCCATAAAATTGAGAATTCCCAACTGAAAAATCGGTATTTAGGGATTTTCGGCACCGCTTCCTGGAGTGGCGGCGGGGTTTCTTCCCTGATGAGCTTTGCGGAAAATATCAAATGGGAACTGGTTGACGATTCTGTGGAAGCCAAATCTTCTCCGAATACGAAGGACCTGGAAAAATGTGCGACAATTGCAGATGCCTTGGCGGACAAACTGATTGCTGAGCGCGGTGGCGAAACCTCGCCCTGCTAAGCGCATAAATTCTTTGGAATAGTCAGTTTTTTTCCGCTAAATCGCTTTACATTTTTGCCTTAAGAAGATATTATGAAAGTGAAGATGTGGGCAGAGTAGTCGTTATGCGTTAAGTGTTAGAAGATGGGAAGTTGCTTCTAAACGAAGATTCTTATCGCGTTATAACGTCGCTTCCGCTGCTCCACCATTGGAGATCTCACCTAATTTCTCTTAATGTTGGAGCTTACATGCCTAACTTAAGAGAAAGGAGGTGGCCGTTATGGTTCACAACCGCAAATCGTCAAAATCCGATGTTTCGAAAAAATCCGGATCCGTGCTTCCCGTAAAAACCTTGGTTACATCCGCACTACTGGTTTCGATGTCCGTAGTGATCGGACAGTTGTCCATGGTTTTTGCAAATCATACCCTCAGAATCGGCATTGCACGAATTCCTATTGTTATTGCCAGCATGCTTTTCGGACCCTTTGCCGGTGCCCTAGCAGGTTTTATTCAAGACATTGTCGGTGTTATATTGATCGGAGGAGGTTTTCACCCCGGATTTACCTTAAGTTCCGTGTTGGTGGGAATGATCCCCGGTTCGGTCGTATGGTTTAGCCGAAACAAGCTTGGTAAAAAGAAAACCTTTACCTTGTTTAATGCTGCAGTTTCTACTGCCTTGATCTTTCTATTGGTAAACCTTACCCTGGATACCTATTGGGCATCCACCATCTTGGGCGATGCATATTTTGTGCTTCTTCCCCTAAGAGCGATCATTTATGGGCTCGTAGCAGTCATTACCACAGTGGTAATTCTGACTTTGGCAAATACCCTGGAGTCCTTTAAAGAGAAAACCTTAAGGTTATAGCCTTCACAGTGTCCAGAAATTTAATAAACACTAAAGAAAAGTCCTCTGGATTCAGAGGACTTTTCCATATTTCAGCAATAAGGAGGTTCCTATGAAAAAGATCAATGTTCCCCCGCTTATTTCCCGGGCGCAGCAGTACGGCAGTATTCCCGGACTTGAGGCTATTAAAAATTTATTGCAGGAGTTGGGAAATCCCCAGGAAAAACTGCAAATCATCCATATTGCCGGTACCAACGGAAAAGGTTCCATCGCATCCTTCATTCAGGGAATGCTCCTGGAGAACGACTACAATGTAGGGCTTTTCACATCTCCCTATTTTGACACGCCCCGGGAGATGATTCAGTACAATCAGAATCTCATCCCCAAAAAAACATTTGAACAATATATTGCAAAAATAGAATCTGCCATTGAACGGATGCTCCAAAAAGAAATGGCCCATCCCACGGAATTTGAAATTTATGTGGCTCTGGCTTTTGAGTACTTTGCAGAAATCGATACCGATTATGTCATTCTTGAGGTGGGTCTCGGTGGACGTATGGATGCGACTAATATTATCAAAAACCCGGTACTAACCATCATCTCACACATTGCTCTCGATCATACCGAGTTTCTTGGCAATACACTGGAGAAAATCGCCGAGCATAAAGGCGGAATTATCAAACCGAAGATACCGGTAATTGTGTATCCTCAGGAACCGGAGGTGCACCGGGTGCTCGAGAAAATTGCGACGTCAAAGGATAGCCCTTTTTATTCTTTTAATCCGAATAATGTGAAAATGCAAAGCAGCGCTTTGGCGAAACAGTGTTTCTCCGTGGAGATAGAACCAACACCGGAGACATGGGTTTCCCGGCAAGGTGTCAAGCTTTCCAACCCTAAAACCCTGTTTTTTCCCGGGGTTACTATTCAGCTCTTAGGCAAGCATCAGGTATTCAACGCCACCACCGCTTTACTGGCCATGATAGTGCTCCTGGAGAAAAAACCGGGTTCCCTAACTCTCCAAAAGATGCTTAGGGGGCTTTACAACACCCGATGGCCGGGACGCTTTGAAATTTTAGGGCGGCAGCCCCTGACCGTGGTGGACGGAGCCCATAATGTTGATGCGGCAAAGGCCCTGGCGGATACCCTAAACACCCACTGTTCAAAGTATTCCATCACCCTGATTCTTGGGATCTTGGAAGATAAAGATGTGAAGGGCTTCCTTAGGGAAATTATCCCCTTTGTAAGCAGGATTATCGTTACCAGACCCTTAAGCCCCCGAGCATTGGATCCGGAAAAACTGAAAGAAAAGATTCTTTCCTATGGTCCTCCTGTACTTGTAGAGTCTTCGATCCCCAAGGCCTGCAGCACCGCTTTAGAAATAACCGCTGCAGATGATATGATCCTGGCTGTAGGTTCCTTATACATGATCGGTGAAGCCCGACAGGTTTTTATAAAACATTTTAGCAAGCAGCAGTAATTACTCCCGCGTCCAGAACGGTTAGAAAAATTATATAAAAAAGAATCGGTTCCCCGCTTATCAGGACTCCGATTCTTTCTTTGTTAACTCCTCGTAAATACGTTTTGCTTCTTTATAGGTTTTCCGATCGATCTCCTTTTTTCCGTAACGAACCTGAAGGTAGATATTTCGAAAGACCCTCAGTTCCTCAGCGGAGAAAAAGGCCTCTGCCTTTCGATGAAAATCCCCGGTTGTATCCGAAGGCAGTAAGACCACACCCTTTTCCTCGAGTC
>JBEPWR010000169.1:0-4125 GCA_041642335.1 Eubacteriales bacterium | reverse complement strand
CCGTAGAAATTTTTCCTATGATATCAGCCGGAATAACCGTTTTATCTTTTCGGGTATACAGTATGGCAGCTCCTAAAATCATAAGCCCTTCTTTTAACCCTACAACAATTAAAATCCAAACCGGTAAGATACCCGCTATAGTAAAGCTGATAATCACAGTTAACTGCATTAATTTATCCGCTAATGGATCCAAAGCTTGGCCAATTTTTGTGACTTGATGATATTTCCTGGCTAAGTATCCGTCTAGCCCGTCGGTAAGACCGGCTAAGAAAAAAATTCCGGTGGCATATAATAAATTGTGGTCGTCGATATAGAAGAAAACGTAAATAAAAACCGGTATTAATAGTAGTCGAAAGGTCGTTAATATATTCGGTAAGTTCATATAACACCTCTATTATCTCAATTTCCTGTTAATTATATCATACCATAATTATTAAATAAAAAACAATCCTTCATTGTGAATTTAAGACATATCCGCTTTACAAGCTCCGGGCTATATATTAAGACGAACATCTTTAACAATAGAGGTGAACTCTTCTTTCAGCTCTTCCATTTCCTCCCTTGTAAAAGATGACATTTGGACATCTGAACAAAGGACTTCTCCATCTAGCTTAACTGTTTGCAGGACAAATCGATTACTACTTTGCACAAGCTTTTTTAATCCTTTTATAGATTCTCTGGTCATTAATTCTTTTACAAAAGTAGTCCGGAATTCATAATCAATATTCGAATTTTTCAAGAGCTCTATAGAGGTTAGCACTTGCTCTTCATATCCAGATATATCGATAACATCTTCATAGTGAAGGATATCTGTTTTAATATCCATCGCTACGTAGTCTAATAATTTATTATCCAGCAACTTTTTCAACACTCCAGGATTTGATCCATTAGTATCAAGTTTGATTTTAAATCCATGCCCCCGATACTTTTGAATGAACACCATTAAATCATTTTGTAATGTGGGTTCTCCTCCGGATATACATAAAGAGGATACATATTTTTTTCGATTAAGAAGCGTCTTCTCTAATACCTTCTCATCAATAGGGTCCATGTTTTTGTTAACAATATCCTTGTTATGACAATAGGGACAATGAAAATTGCATCCTCCCGTGAAGATTATCGAACAAAGCTCTTGAGGATAATCCACTAAAGAAAGTTTATGAAAACCTAAAATATTCATGGTATCACCTAATTCGCAGTTTTCAGCACGTTATTTAAGCTAAGTTCATCAGAAAATGCTTCACGGTCCTTGTACTCTTCTTTCTTACCTTTATTCCAAGACTGAACAGGCCGATGGAAACCTACCACCCTGGTCCACACTTCACTTTCACGGCTACAGGTAGGGCAGAGAAAATGTTCCCCTTTTAAATATCCATGCTCTGGGCAGATAGAGAAAGTCGGTGTAATCGTAATGTAAGGCACACTGCTCTTTTCCATTGCGGTTTTTATCAAAGCCTTACAGGTTTCTACATCTCCCACCTCTTCGCCTAAAAATCCGTGGAATACGGTGCCTCCAGTGTATAGTGATTGTAGATTTTCTTGTAAATCCAAGGCTTCAAAGAAATCTTTCGTGTGCCCAACTGGTAGTTGAGTGGAATTCGTATAGTAGGGCTCGTCATCACCCTGGGTAAAAATCTTCCCATACATTTTTTTATCAAGCCGTGCAAATCGGTAAGCGGCCCCCTCTGCGGGAGAAGCTTCCAGATTCCATAAACTTCCGGTTTCTTCTTGGAAAATCTGAATAACTTTATTCATAAACTCCATTATTTCAACAGCAAACTGATTCCCTTCCGGTGTGGTAATATCTTTTCCTAAAAGATTTACACAGGCTTCATTCATACCGTTAAGTCCAATGGTTGAGAAATGATTCTTAAAATATTCCCCGGTATTGTCCTTAACCCCCTGAAGATAGAATTTTGAATAGGGATATAAACCGGCTTCCATATATTTTTCAAGCATGATCCTCTTCGCGTCACAAATTTCTCGTGATTTTTCCATTAATAGCCGTACTTCTTTTTTAAATTCTTCCTCGCTAGATGCAAGATAACCGATTCGCGCCATGTTTAAGGTTACAACGTTGATAGAACCTGTGAGGGGGTTTGCGCCAAACAATCCCCCTCCTCGTTTTCTGAGTTCCCGATTATCCAGTCTTAGTCTGCAACACATACTTCTGACATCTTCCGGAGCAAGGTCTGAATTTAAGAAATTAGCGAAGTAAGGTGTCCCGAATTTTCGGGTCATTTCCATGATGCTATTGACTACCGGTGCGTCCCATGGAAAATCCTTGGTAATGTTGATTGTGGGAATCGGAAAACTAAAAGCCCGTCCGGCTCCATCGCCTTCCATCATTACTTCACAGAAAGCTTTGTTAAACATATCCATCTCTTGTTGAAAATCTCCGTATTTCTTATCCTTAAGTTCTCCTGCTATTTTGACGGACTGCTTGACTAAAAGTGGATGCGGAGCAATATCTAGCGTGACATTTGTAAAGGGGGTCTGAAATCCAACCCGCGTAGGAACATTAAGATTGAATACGAAGCGTTGCAATGCTTTTTTCACCTGATTAAAATCCAAGCCATCATAGTATATAAATGGAGCTAAGTAGGTATCAATGCTGGATACAGCCTGGGCACCAGCTGCTTCTCCTTGCAAAGTATATAAGAGATTAACCAGCTGTCCCAATGCAGATTCAAAATGTTTTGGAGCTTTGGATTCCACTTTTCCCTGTGCGCCTTTAAACCCTTGTTCTAAAAAAGCTTCTAAGTCCCACCCACAACAATAAGGGGCCAAAAGCCCTAAATCATGGATATGTAAATCACCTTTAATATGAGAATCCCGTAGTTTTTTATCATAAATTTTATTCAGCCAGTATTTTTTTGTAATGCTTTCTACTATATGATTATTTAATCCTTGTAAGGAAAAACTCATATTTGCATTTTCGTTAACTCGCCAATCATCGAGATTGACATAGTCTTCAATCATTTCTTCCGCATCCATGAATAGGTTTTTCACTTCGCGAATTTCCTCATGCCTTTTACGGTAGAGTATATAGGCTTTTGCTGTTTTTGCATGGCCTTCTTCAATTAATATTTTCTCTACTAAATCTTGAATGTCCTCTACTGCTGGTATATTGCCTCGATATGTTTCTCTTAGTACGGATTCTACTTTCACCGTTAATTCATCGGCTTTAGCCTGATTTTTCCCCCCCACAGATTGTGCCGCAGCAAAGATCGCTTTGGTGATTTTTTCCGAATCATAATCAACAATTTCACCATTTCTTTTTTGTACTTTTGATAATGTCATGCTTACCCCTCCTTTAATTCTTGTGGTTCATCTACTACATATAGTATATTATATATAAAAGAGCTACAAGATTCAATCCTATTGGAAAGAAAATTGTAGCCCTTTTTAGATTATCAGGATCAAATACTGCTATAACTTGATTCTTTTTTTAGAAGCTTTTTCACTTCATACATTAATAGATTCCATCCTATTTCATTGAACCGCGAGTCTTCGTTGGAGTTCATGATCGTAATGCGTTTTCGCAGAGCATCGATCTCGAAGGACGAAACTGTTTTTTCTGTATTTCTCATTTGTGATATATTTATACTTCCCTCCGATAGAATACCATAACGTTCCAGTTGATTGTTAAGTTCCCGAACAGTTCCCTCGTTTCCATGAACTAATGGTATTTTATCACCAAGAATCAGGTGAATCACCTCTGATAAAAAAACATAATGCGTACAGCCAAGTACTAAAACATCGCCCTTATCAATGATGTTTTCCTGAAACAACTTCATTAAATAATCGAACACCCTTGGCCCAGCTCCGCCTTCCTGTTCAATTAATTGGACAAGTCCGGGACAAGGAAGCTTGACTATCCTTTTATTAGTGTCGACATTTTGTACAAGATCATGAAACTTTTTTTCTTTTAAGGTAAATGGTGTAGCCATTACCACTATGCGATTAATATTTTTCATCATATTGGCCGGTTTTACTGCCGGTTCCATGCCGATGATCGGGATATCATAAGTTCTCCTCAATTCTTCAATTGCGGCGCTTGTGGCAGTATTACAAGCTAAAACCATAGCTTTAGCACTTTGATTAATTAGACTCTGTGTAATT
>JBEPWR010000168.1:0-4156 GCA_041642335.1 Eubacteriales bacterium | reverse complement strand
GTATTAAACTTCGAGAGCATGCAAAGGAAGAGTTATCCCACTACAGCAATGCTACCACGGATATTGAATTTAAATTTCCTTTTGGTTGGGGAGAACTATGGGGAATTGCAGACCGTACGGATTTTGATCTGCGACAGCACAGTGCTCACTCCGGTGTGGAGCTGGAATATCAGGACCCCCATACCAATAAGAAATATGTGCCTTTTTGTATTGAACCTTCCCTTGGTTTGGACCGGGTGGCATTGGCCTTTTTAATTGATGCCTATGAAGAAGAGGAAATTGAAGACGATCAGCGAACGGTTCTAAAATTGCACCCCAAACTGGCACCATACAAGGCGGCGGTACTACCTCTTACGAAAAAACTGAAAGAAGAAGCGGAAGAACTGTTCTCAAGACTCGCAGGAAAATTTGCTGTGGATTATGATGAGCGGGCAAGCATTGGTAAGCGATATCGTCGGCAGGATGAAATTGGAACCCCTTATTGCATTACCTATGATTTCGATTCTAGGGAAGACCACGCGGTAACAGTTCGGGACCGAGATACGATGGAACAGGAACGCATTAAGATTGAGGATTTGGAAGCTTATCTTACTGAGAAGTTACAGTACTAAGAATTAAGGAGCGCAGAGCATGAGGACACTTTTAATCAATGGAAAAATTTTTCTTGAGAAAGGACGATTTCAAGAAGCCTTAGCGGTGGAAGACGGGATTGTTGATGCTATTGGCACAACGAAAGAAATGTTGGGAACTGTAAAAGAGTCGGATCAGATTCTTGACTTAAATGGAAAAACCGTTCTGCCGGGATTTAATGATAGTCATCTCCATTTGTTTTTGTTAGGTGAAGCTATGGCCAGCTGTAATCTTAAGGGATCCACATCGATTGAGGAGATGATTGCTCGAGGGAAGTCTTATTTAAGCCGAAATAGAGAAGACAAGGGGCTCCACGGTAGAGGGTGGAACCAGGACTTTTTCCAAACAGAAGATCGAAGACTGCCTAGTCGAGAGGATCTTGATTTAATATCAAAAGATATTCCCATCATTTATGAACGGGTATGCGGACATGTGGCCGTAGGAAATACAAAAGCGTTGGAGATGGCGGGTATCACTGAAAATACCGTGATTCCCGGTGGGACTATTGAACGGAGTCCTAACGGAATTTTAAATGGTTTGGTTACAGAAAATGCCACCCACGTATTAGCGAAAGTGCTGTCGCAGAAAGATCAAGCGGCGAAGAAAAGTCAGTTTGTTAAAGCGGGGAGGTATGTTCTTAGTCAAGGGATTACGTCCGTGCAGTCCTGTGACGTATCCGGTGAAAATTTTCAAAAGACCTTTGATTGGATCGGGGAGATCTATAAAGACAAAAGTCTCCCTCTTCGCTATCGACATCAGTTTAATTTTCAAAATATCGAAGATTTTCGTAGTTATTTAAACACAGAATTTGAAAACGAGGAATATAATGAAGCATTTTACCAGCGAGGCTCCTTGAAACTTTTTAAAGACGGCTCATTAGGAGGAAGAACCGCGCTCCTCAGCAAGCCCTATGCGGATGATCCTACGACGAAGGGGGTAGAAGCCCTAGGGAACGAAGCGCTTCAAGAACTAAGCAAACTGGCTCAGGAGTATGATATCCCAGTAATTACTCATGCCATTGGTGACGGTGCAGTGGAAAGTGTACTTGATGTTTATGAAAACCTTATCGGAGGAGAAAAAAACAGGCTCCGCCATGGAATTGTGCATAATCAGATTACGAACCCAGGGCAACTCGATCGGATCGTAAAGGGCGGGATCGCTGTAATGGCCCAACCTATATTTTTAGACTATGATCTGCACATTGTAAAACAGCGAGTAGGAGAGGCGCTGGCTAAAACCTCCTATGCTTTTGGTAGCCTTTACCGACGAGGAGCACTGATCAGTATTGGAACCGATGCACCTGTTGAAGATAGCAACCCTTTTAAAAACATTTATGCTGCGGTAACAAGAACGGATCAAAAGGGTTATCCTGAAGGGGGGTATCAACCGGAAGAAAAGATGACTGTGGAAGAAGCGGTGGATGCCTATACCTACCAGGGAGCAAAAAACCAATTTCAAGAGGATGTGAAAGGAAAGCTTATCCCCGGTTATTATGCAGATCTGATAGTACTTGATCAGGATATTTTCACGATAGATCCATCGAATATTTCGGATATTCAAGTGGATTTGACCATGGTGGATGGAAACATCGTATATCAGAGGTCGGAAAACTTAACAGAAATTTAACCGAAATTTCGCAAAAACAGTGTATCTCCTTTCTTGACAAAAAGTAACAATCCTAGTATTATGTAAACTGTGAGTAAAAAGAAACGACTAAGGATACTAAGGAGGTCCACGTATTGAGCAGAAATTCCGAATACTATGAGATCACAAAAGATATATTAAATCATGACGCCTTTATACAATCAAAATATATTCGACATCATGAAGGAAGCATTTTCGATCATTCCCTAGAGGTGTCATTTAGATCATATAAAATCGCAAAAAAACTAAGGATGGATTATCGATCCATCGCTCGTGGAGCTCTGCTCCATGATTTTTTCCTGTATGACTGGAGAACAAAAGGAAATAGAAATCTGAAGTACCTGAAAGAGTCTCATGCAGTTTCGCATCCGCGAGTGGCACTGGAAAATGCAGAGAAGTATTTTGAGATTAATAACAAGGAAGCTGATATTATCAAAAAGCATATGTTTCCAACGACCATTATTCCACCGAAATATCGTGAAAGTTGGATTGTTAGTGGTGTTGATAAATACTATGCGATCAAAGAATATCAAGAGGGATTTTTTAATAAATACAACCTTCAGCTAAAACTTTACAAGCTTCAACAGACATTAAGTTTTCTAGCCGTGTAAGTAGCGCATTTCCAGAGATACAATCGATAAATAAAACAACCCCAAAAAGAGCTTACCTCTTTTTGGGGTTTTAATTTTTTGGAATAGGATGTTATTGAAAGACGACATCTTGCATCTTCGATCTTTGTTAACCTGTAATGGAACATCGGCTAATCCTGGGATTACTTATCGATTGATTACTTCAACAAATAGTCCTTCTAAAACGTCTAGGGCTTTTTCGTGAAGATCCTGATCTTCAGAAGCGCATGCCTTGGCATCCACAATAATTCTTGCTTCCGGATATAAGGTTTTTAGTACTACAGCATTGGAGAGGACACAAATATTTGTAACAACGCCAACGAGTTCAATGGATTCCACTTCGTCTTCATAAAAGTCAAATCCTTGCTCATGCAGTTCCTGGGGATGTATGCCAAAACTTCGCTTTTCTAAAGATTTAGCTTTGACATCGTGAAGACACTTCTTTACGCTACCGTATATTTCGTGTCCCTTTGTCCCTTTAATGCAGTGTTTTACAGGAAGAGCTTTACCTTCTGCACTTTCTAAATATTCTTCATCATGGGTATCTAAGGTATAAAAGACCTGGTGGTCTTTGTAATCGGAAATTTTGTCACAGATAAGTGAATCTAATTTTTCCGCTTCTTCAAAACCTAAGCTACCGGTGACAAAGTCATTTTGATAATCAATCACAACTAATACTTTCAACTTCATATAATTCCCTCCTAATCTTTGGTCTGAACAAACCTATATTATTTTAGATGACACACAAATAATCTATTAATAAAAACAGCAGGTGTGATGCTTAGAGAAGGAGCTTGTTACTTATAGTATATCAGAAAATTCAAAAAAACTACAATTAAGGGTGCATTATCGTTTTTAAAGGGGGTCCAGACCATAGTGATCCAACGCAAAATTCACTTCAAAACGGTTATAAATTTGATGTTCTATGGAGAATCGTAAAATGAGATCCAGGGTATGGCTGTTTGAAAAACCATATCCTGCCGAGCGTAAGAGTCTCTCTGATTCCTCGTAGTTAAGTTTTAAAGACAGACATAGGGCAAAGACCGTTCTTTTACTTGGTTGATAAGTCGAGTCGGAACGAATTTTCGAAAACAACCGTCGATCCAATCCTGCGTCTTTGTAGACATCCGGGTCCTCAAGTTCTTTTTCAGTGATGAAATTAAAGAGCTCTTCAGTAAAACTCGGGCATAGTCGATTCTTAATGTATAATTCAACATTGTAATCAGCGACAGTTTCATTTGCGGTTAAAGCCG
>JBEPWR010000167.1:3284-4172 GCA_041642335.1 Eubacteriales bacterium | reverse complement strand
TGCGGACTTTCCACTCATTTCATAGCCGAGAGGAATGGGACCGTAATCCGTATGTAGGGAGTAGGAAGGTTGTGCCAGTGCGCTTTCCGTATAGACCAGCGTATCATCTTTGCTACTGTTTTCCGCAAGCAGCAACGCGGTAATAATCTTTGTGGTACTGGCGGGATAGGCCTTCTGGTCAATATTCTTGGCATAAATAATTTCTCCGGTTTTAACATCAATGGTAATACCCATCTCGCCGCGAATAATGGGAAAGCCGTCCTCGCCAATGGTGACTTCTTCATCGACTTCGGTTTCCTCGACTTCGGTTTCCTCCGGGGCTTGTTCATTATCCGGATCGGCATAAATCCCGACGGTGGAAGTAAAAAGCAGGGCAGCGGACAGGGTAAGAACTGCGAATTTTTTCGTTAAATGATCAAACATGATATTGGCTCCTTTTATGTTTTAATTTTTAAATTTCCAGGATTTCAGGGTTATCGATCGGTTTTTTTGCAAAAATTATAACCCTTCTTATTTTAGCAGTTATTTCCTCTGCGGGGAAGAGGAAAAGTGAAAAATAGGACAGGGAGGCTACGGTTCTTTGAAGATCATGTTATAATATAGGAAAGATTTGTTAAGGGGAGGCGAAAGATATGAAAAAATTATTGGCCGCAGGAATGATCGTAAGTGTGCTGATTTTAGCGGGATGCTCAGAGGATCAGCCCCTCAGTCCCGAGGCGTCGCTGGAGGCGTATTTAAGCCACTGGGAAAATGGAGATTACGAAGAGATGCTTGGGCTTTTGGAGGCGGAGTCCGAAGGCGTGATTGCGGAGCAGGAATGGGACTTTGCTGAGCGTTATGAAAAGGTTTACGGGGATCTGGAAATTGAGATTACCGATCTTCACTATG
>JBEPWR010000167.1:0-3274 GCA_041642335.1 Eubacteriales bacterium | reverse complement strand
ATAGGACGGATATTCGTCTTTTAAAGAATTTGGAGACCGTGGAAGCGGAAGAAGCGGAAGGGGACGAGCGGGAAAATCCCTGGGAAGTGGTCTGGGAGCCCACCCACCTTCTAAAGGATTTACAGGCGCCCACGGATAAAATCGGCATTGAGCGGGACCAGCCTGAGCGGGGCGAGATTTTTGACCGGGAAGGCCGGGGACTTGCGGTAAACGGCATCGTTTATCAGGCATCGATTGTGCCCCAGTCCACGGAGGATCTGGACGGGACTGCGGAGGCCTTTGCAGCGGTCCTCGGCCTGTCCGAGGACCGGGTGGATTCCTTAGCCAATCAGTATCCGGACCGCCCGGACTGGGCGGCGCCGGTGCAGCGGATCAGCCCTGAGGATCCCCGGATCCCCGAGCTGCTGGAAATTCCCGGAGTCCTGCTCTCGGAAATTGAAGGCCGGCAGTACGGCGGCGGCGCCTACACCGGGCACGTCGTTGGCCATGTGGGCCCGATTACCGCCGAAGAGCTGGAAGAACGGGAAGGCGAGGGCTACTCCTCCACGGCGCTGATCGGTAAAAACGGACTGGAGCTTGCCTACGAAGAGGAACTTCGGGGAAGCGAAGGGGTCCGTATTATCGTAACCGATCAGGACGACGAGAATGAGCGGGTGGTTGCGGAGACCGAAGCGAAGGACGGAGAAGATCTGCAACTGACGCTGGACCTCGACATGCAGGAAAAACTGTCGAAAAGCCTGGAAGGGGAGAAGGGCGCCGGCGTGCTGATGGATCCGAAAACCGGAGAAGTGCTGGCGCTGGCAAGCGTACCCGCCTTTGATTCGAATTTACGGTATCTAGGCCTACCGGACCCCCGGGTGGGAGAACTCGACGACGTGGGCGTGCTGTTTAACCGACGCTTTCAAAACACCTATGCTCCGGGATCAATTTTCAAGCCCTTTACCGCGGTCATGGGCCTCGAAGAAGGGACCCTGGACCCCGCCGAGGAACTACAAATTGAAGGTCTGCAGTGGCAGGAAAGCAGCCAGTGGGGCGGATACCGGGTAACGAGAGTGACGGACCGGGTGACGGATGTGAACCTCCGGGAAGGCATGGTTCACTCCGATAACATTTACTTTGCAAGGCAGGCGCTGGCCATCGGAAGCGAGGCGATGGAAAGCTGGGGCGAGCGACTGGGCTATGGACGGGAAGTGCCCTTTGAGTTTCCGCTGTATCAGTCGAGCCTTTCCAATGAAGGCATCAACTCCGATCCGCTGCTGGCGGATACCGGTTACGGCCAGGGACAAATGCAGGTATCCCCGGTGCATATGACCGCAATGTATACAATTTTCCTAAATAACGGTGACATGCTTAGGCCGAGACTGTTTCAGCAGCCAACGGAAGAGGACAATGCGGAAGGGGAAGACGGAGCGGAAATTTTTGAACAGGGCATCGGTTCCCCCGAGAATATCGAAATCGTTCGGGATACCTTAATTGAAGTAATGGCCGATCAAAGCGGAAGCGTTCACCGGGAAAATCCCGGACACAACCACCCCTTGGCGGGAAAAAGCGGAACCGCCGAGTTAAAGGCCGACTACGACGCAGACAGTAACGAACTGCTGGGATGGTTTGTAAGCTTTGACTACGAAGCCGAGGATCTGTTGCTGACGGTGATGATTGAAAACACCGAAGGCCGGGGAGGCAGCCGGGTCGCCATCGATCGGAGCCACGATTTCTGGAGCCGGATGGAATAAATCAAACAGCCAAAACCCGGATTTTTGTCAGGTCCGGGTTTTTCCCTGCGTTTTTCGACAGATCCTGGTTTTCCCTGCATTTTTTCGGGTATAAAATTAGGGTATAAGGAGATACGTGTATCCAGAGCAACTACTTGCGTATGAAAGCAACTATGAATCTAACCGGGAAAGGAACTATTACAGAAACTATTACAGGAACTATTAGTAGGAACTTTTAGCGGAACGATGGAGTCTAATTATAGGAATGCACTTAAAATAATTGACTTAAAAGGATTCACTTAAAAGGACTTAACTTCAACAAGCTGCGAAAAACACAACAAGCGGGAGGAATGAAAATGGAAAAACATGTGAAACAGGAATACGAGGCCTGGCTGAAAAGTTCCTTGGTCGATGAGGAATTGAAAAAGGAGCTGCGGGAGATTGAGGACCAAGAAGAGGCCATTGAGGACCGCTTCTACAGGTCCCTGGAATTCGGAACCGCCGGACTCCGGGGCATCATCGGCGCGGGACCGAACCGGATGAACAATTTAACGGTCAGACGAACCACAAAGGGGTTGGGTCTTTATATAAAATCCCGAGGAGAAGAGGCCATGGAGCGGGGCGTCGCCATCGCTTATGACTGTCGCCGGAAATCTCCGGTATTTGCCAAGGAGGCGGCCCTGGTGCTTGCAGGAATGGGCATTAAAACCTACCTTTTTGAAGGCCTCCGCACCACACCGGAACTGTCCTTTGCCCTTCGGGAAAAGAACTGTATCTCCGGCATCGTCATTACCGCCAGTCACAATCCTCCTGAATATAACGGTTACAAGGTATACTGGGAAGACGGCGCACAGATTTCCTCGGAGCGGGCAAAGGAGATTATCACCTCCATCGAAACCATCAATACCCTGGAATATACGGAAACCATCGAAGAACAAAAAGCGCTGGACCGGGGAGTGTTGGTATATCTCGGGGAAAAAATGGACCGGGCCTATCTGGAACGGGTAAAAGAGGAATCGGTACACGAAGGCGTCTTTCAGCAGGCCACGGATTTTCATGCGGTATTCACCCCCCTTCACGGAACCGCAAGCCGTCCCGTGGAGATGATTTTAACTGAAAAGGGCCTGAAAAATCTTCACATCGTTCCCGAAGAAAAGCAGCCGAACGGGGAGTTCCCTACGGTTAAATCTCCGAATCCCGAGGATAAGGAAGCCTTTGAGCTGGCGATCGCCTTAGGGAAGGAGAAAAATGCGGATCTGATTTTCGGAACGGATCCTGACGGAGACCGGGTAGGCGCCATAGCCCGAAGCACTTCCGGCGAGACGGAGCTGCTTACGGGAAATCAGATCGGTGCCTTAATTCTCTATGATTTATTAAAAACGAAAAAGGAAAAGGGCGAACTGTCTGCGGATGCGGTGATGATTAAAACCATTGTGACCAGTGAAATGGGTGTGGATATCGCCAAAAGCTTCGGGGTCGCCACGGAGGATACCTTAACCGGATTTAAATACATCGGCGAGCGGATCAAACACTATGAAAAGACCGGAGAGAAAACCTATCTT
>JBEPWR010000166.1:0-4175 GCA_041642335.1 Eubacteriales bacterium | reverse complement strand
CTTGCGATATCGGTAATCGGAAGCGCTTCGCCCTCGGAGTTCTCGATTGTAAGATTTTCCAGGTCTTCATAACTCGGACCTTCGATACTTTCCTCATCATAAACATAAATCTCATAATCCTCAACCCCCATGGTTAAGGTCGTTGTAGCCTCGACTTCCTCTAAAAGCGCACTCACTTCCATATATACCTGCGCTACGGTAAGTCCTTCCGCAATACTTCTTTCTTTATCCACAGTAATACTGTATTCCGGCTCTCCGTCTTCCACTCCACTGGAGACATCCATGGTACCTTCCACACTTCCGACGATTTCCGCAACCTCTTCAGCGGTTTCCCGTAAGGTGTCCAGATCTCTTCCAAAAATGTTTACGGAAACGGCGCCACCGGTTACCATTCCGATATCCATATTGTCATCATTTACACTGATCTCCGCATCAAAGTTTTCCGACAGATCCCGGATTTCCTGTGCGACTTCCTGTGTGGATTTTTCAATATCTTCATTAAGCAGAACATACATGGAAAGACTCTCAAGAGATCCGCCTCCCATGCCCATCATACCGAAGCCGCTGCCGCCGATAAAGGCTCCGACGGTTTCCACTTCTTCGATGTCGTCAATATCTGCCATAATCAGATCCGCCTGATCCGTAACCTCTTCAAAGGTGGACCCTTCCGGGAATGTGACTTCTACCGATAATTCCCCGGTATCCATGGCCGGAAGAAATTCGGTCCCTAAGGTAAATGATCCGTAAATGCTTCCTGCAAACAACACAATCGCAAGGATAATAACAATCCATCTTCGCTTTAGGGTTGCGTGTAACAGGTTTCCATATTTATTTTTTACTTTTTCCAATAGTTTGTATTCCTTCGGCTTGCCTTTATCCATAATCTTCGATGAGATCATCGGCACCAGGGTCAAGGATACGAGTAAACTCGCAAGGAGGGAGTAAGCAATCGTAAGCCCCATATCCGTAAAAATCTGTCTTGCCAGACCGTCGGTAAACAGAATCGGAACAAATACCGAAATGGTTGTTAAGGTAGAGGCGGTTATGGCGCCGGCCACCTGCTTTGCTCCGTCAATCGCAGCCCTTCTGGAACTTTTTCCTTCGCTTTTCATCCGGTAGATATTCTCAATTACCACAATGGAGTTATCCACCAGCATTCCTACCCCCAGAGCGAGACCGCTCATGGAAATAATATTTAAGGTTACGCCGCTGAAATACATGGCTACAAAGGCGGAGACCAGACTGATGGGAATGGCCAGAGCGATGGTTATCGACGGTTTTAAATCCTTTAGAAAAATTATCAGAATCAGAATCGCCAGTATTCCACCGATTACCAGGTTCATGGAAATTGAAGAAATCACCATGTTGACAATCTCTCCCTGGTCCATCAATGGAACAATGCTAACGTCTTCGTTATCGTCCATAATGTCATCGATCTGGGCGCGAATACTGTCCGCCACCGCAGCCGTTGAATAGCCGGTCTGCTTTTGAATGTCTAAAATAATCGCATCTTCACCGTTGACTTTGGCATAGGACTCTTCAGAACTGTCTACAACATTGATATCCGCAACGTCCTCTAAGGAAAATGCGGGAACGCCTTCCATAATTGAAGGAAGTACGATAAGTTCCCGAAGCTCTTCAATGTCTTCGATCTCATCGCCCACACGAACCAAATAATTCACGTCATCCTGATACACATAACCGCTGGGAAGACTAAAATTCTGTCCGTTTAAGATCCCTGCAATCATATCCTTTGTTATTTCAATATTTCCGTTTTCCATAGAGGGCGACTCTTCGGGGAGATCCACCGGAGCCTCGGGATTTTCAACTTCCGCGCCTTCTCCGATATCAGGAAGGGAGCCCTCGGGCATTTGACCAGCCTCTTCCATACCGGCCATCTGCTCGGCGATGGCTTCCTGGACGTCTTCATTGACGGCTTCAATTTTATCTTCCTGCAAAATCACTTCAATTTGAAAATCTCCAAGCCCGGATGCATTAACGGATGCCACCCCTTCTACGCTCTCGATTTCGGGAAGCACATCATTCTCTACGATATTGCTCGCTTCCGTGATGGATAAATCGTCTACCGAAACCGAGGCCACCATGATCGGAAGCATATCCGGATTCAGCCGCATAATATTGGAAGAACCCACTTCATCGGGCATTCCGGCAGAGAGGATATCTAAATTCTCCCGCATTTCAATAAGCACCGTGTCCATATTGGTGGTCTCTTCAAATTCCAGTATGATAATGGACATATGCTCCTGGGATACCGAACTGATGGAGCTGATGTTGGTCAAGGTTGCCATGGACTGTTCCATGGGCTGTGTGACGACACTCTCCACTTCTTCGGGGCTTGCTCCCATATAAGACGTGGTCACAACCGTAACCGGCAGATTGATATTCGGCAATAATTCTAAATTCATTCCCGTTATTGAGACCGCTCCTAATATTGCAATAATTACCACGGCAACGACAATGGTATAGGGTTTTCGTACACTGAATGCTGATAACATTTTGTCTCACTCCATTTCCTTTTGTTTTCATCTCTGCTTAAGCCTTCTCCCAAGCAAAACTGACTGGTCGGTCAGTTTTTAAATTATACAGTGCTTTACCGCAGATGTCAACAATCAAATGCAAAGTTTCAGAGTAGCACTACAGATCGATTAATGTTAGAATATACTGAACAAATTCCGTACGTTGAAAGGAGCGACAAAAATGAACAAAACAACCTTAGTACTGCTGATTATAGCAGGGGTTTTAGCGATTTATGCCTTTTTACAAGGAGGCATAGGGTTAGTTGCCGATGCCTTTGCCATTGCCGGTCAAACCTTATTTAGTATTATTCCGATCCTTATTGTTGCTTTTCTGATCGCCGGACTGATCTCGACGCTGATTTCCAAGGATATGGCCTCTAAATGGTTAGGCAAAGAAGCGGGATGGAAAGGTCCTTTCTTCGGAGCCATTATGGGATCCATTGTCCCGGGAGGACCCTTTTTTTTCTATCCCCTTATGGCCACCCTGCTCAGCTCCGGAGCAAACCTTGGAACCATGATCAGCTTTGTGGCTTCCAAAAGTCTCTGGAATATCGCTCGAATTCCCATCGAGGTGGCTTTTGTCGGGATCGAGCTTACCCTTATCCGATTTCTCGTGACCTTTTGGATTCCCATATTAGCCGGAGGCGGCGTCAATATTTTTCTTCCGGGCTATACCGATAAGGTACGGGAAGATATCCGGGCTTTACAATCAAAAAAAGCCCCACCGAAGGAGGCAAAAAAAAATGACTAATGCATTGTATCTGTTAACCATCATGGCGATCATCCTTTTCATAATCGCCTATCGTAAAAAGAAACATATGGCCAGCATTATCGAAGCCCAGCGAATGCTTCGAAACGTCCTGCCTCTTTTGCTGCTGGCCTTTACCATTGTCGGTTTTATTGAGGTGCTGGTTTCCGAAGAAGCCTTACAAGACCTGCTGGGTGCGGAATCCGGATGGCTGGGACTAGCCATCGGCCCGGTCATCGGAGCCCTGGTCCAAGGGGGACCCTTTGCTTTTTTTCCCTTATTCGACTCCGTATTCCGGGATAGTGTGACCGTTGGTACGGCCGTCGCCATGATTAGCGCCTGGGGAATGATCAATGTCGGGCATCTGCCCTATGAATTTGCTTTTCTGGGATACCGTTTTGTTCTGTTAAAATACAGCATCTACATTTTACTTCCCAGCTTAGCCGGACTGATCGCCAACTTAATATTTGGCTCCTGATACCATACCTGTATTTTTACCATTTCTTTTTTCCGATATAAAATAGAAAAGTCCTACTACCATTTGGTAGCAGGACTTCTTAAATATGTGCAACCGGCTGTCATATCCTCTTTAGCAGAAGATGAAGACCCTTGGCTTTGCGTCCTTACCTTTCGATAAGTTTGCCCAATAAAATATGTGCGTTCTTTAGTACGTTATGATTATTATTTAGGTCTTATTCATTATATAAAAAATAATCCCCTTTGTCCACCATTAATCCTGATTTTTATTTTTTTGTCGTTTTTCTTCGTTTCCGCCAGCTCGTTAGCAGTGCCGTTAAAACCCCCAGAATAAAGGATCCCAAAATCACAATAATCAGCGGAATATTGATATCGGCAAAAACAAAGCTAATGGCCACCTCCTGGGTATTCAC
>JBEPWR010000165.1:0-4191 GCA_041642335.1 Eubacteriales bacterium | reverse complement strand
GTTACAGGCTGCCAATGGAATGATCAGCAGTAAAATCAGTAGTAGTATCCCTTTTTTTCGCATAAACTTATCTCCTTTGAAGTTTCTCTTCCACTTCCTCAAATTCCTTTGCATCATAACTCTCAAACCATTCCTTTAGCTTCTTTTTTGCCTTCTTTTTCGTCTCCTCATCAATATGCATTGCCACATGACCGATCGCGAGAAGTAATACCCCAAGGTCATCGGAAAATCCGACCAAAGGAATGAAGTCCGGGATAGCGTCAACCGGCAAGATGAAATATCCCAGCGCTCCAAGGATGATCCCTCTATACTTTTTAGGAAGCTTGGGGTTTTGCAGTGCATAGTAAAGGAGCAGCGCCGCATAAACAACGGAAATCCCCGCTTTTTGGGCAAATTTCTTAAGTTTTTTCCAGTATGAACTTTCCGAGTAAAACTTCTTATATTCCTTCAGATTATTTTTCAATTCGATTCCTCCTCAAGTAAAAAAGTCTTTTTAGCAGAAGGATGACTCCTTCTTGATTTGGTTTTTCTCTGGGCTGACCGCGATCTTGTTAAGGCGGTGCTGCAAGGAGTATATCCGTTCGGATACAGCTTTCCAAGCGAGACCCTGTACTTTTGAGCCAACTCTTCAATCGATTGGCTTCGAGAGGCTTCGAGGGCATGTATGATCAGTTTGGCACAGGCGATGGAATCCTCCAGCGCATCATGATGTTTAAACTCAAAGCCGATGGATTTTGATAATACCGGGAGTTTATGATTAATGGAATCCGGAGCCATTTTCTGGTAGAGTTTCATGCTGCAGAAATACGAAGCATGGGGGTATGGAATACCGAAATAATCCAGGGTATGACGAATAACTCCCATATCGAAGGAGGCGTTATGGGCGGCGATGATATATTTTTTGAAAAAGGGCTCCAGTTCCGGCCATAGCTCATCAAAAGTCGGCGCATCCTCCGTCATTTCCGGTGTAATCCCATGGATCCCAATATTCATCTGATTAAATCGAAAAGGTTCCGGTCGAATATACCAGTGGTGTTGTGCACGAATCTCTCCCTCTTCCACAACTACCAGGCCCAGTGAGCAGGGACTCGACATCTTGGAATTTGCAGTTTCAAAATCTAATGCGATAAAGTTCATTAATTATTACCTCCACTTATAAAAAATTCCTTACAAATTTTTACTTTCTCAAATAGGCGAAATAATAGGAGTGCTTCCAGCCAGTCTATTTTTTCAGCTTACTCTTTATTCAATACATTCACAAAGACGTTGGAAAAAGGAATAGCAATAATATCTCCGACAATATAAAGGATATATATTGCAACTGCAGGTAGGGCACCTATATAAAACTCGCCGGAAATTATCATAGGTATAATAATCCCTATTAACCAAATACTTTTATACGTTAGTTGAAATAATAAGACCGGCACAAATTTCACCGGATCTCTTAGCCCTAATATTGACAGTAGAGCAAAGGATAAAAAGACACTTCCGATGATCCCGTAAGTTATTTGAGGGGTCTGTGCATTGAATAACCACCTTGTCCATCCGGGAATGAATATAATCCCTATTCCTCCTCCTCCGGAAATCACGATATTCCAAATATACATGAATTTAAGCCAACCGATATTCATATTTTTCGTCTTTTGCATTCTTATCATCTCCATATATATATTATGGGATTGCTGAAATCCTTTCTTCAATTAATTTCTTGTTTTCAAATAACCATTTCAAAACTCTTTCATTACATTTTGCAGCTTTAAAGTCCTCGATGTTGCAACTAAATGCCATGAAGATTATCTGTATCGAACATAGGACATAAAACAACCCAAATCTTTCTTCCCGGGTCAAGGTATTTTTTTCGTTATAAGCTTGTAGCAGTGAAGAAAATATATTGAGCCATTTCCCTCTTTTTATTTCATTATCAAAGTTGCCTACCAATATACTTGTAGAACAATAGCAGGGATCAAAAATCCTTACTCCCTTAACCGATAGTTCAAAGTCGACAATCCCCGAAAGTCTGTGACCCGTAAAAAGAATATTCCCCGGATGAATATCCCTGTGGATTGTTTGCTTTGGCAATAAGTCATAAATAGGCGAAAATTCTTTTTCAAACAACTCAATTGCCTCCCTAACAAAAGGATAATCGAGTGCTTTTTTATTTTGTTCTATAACATTCCTCGCCCAATCCCTTACATCTCCAACCAGATTAAAGTTTTTACCTTCTTTATAATCGATATCTTTTAGAACAGAATGGAGATTGCCAATTGTTTCCCCTAGTAAGCCCGCTTCTCTTCTGTAGTTTTCAGTGTAGTGATCCGTAAAGCTTTTCCCTTCTAAAAAAGGATACAACATATAATAATCCTTTTCAAACTCCACAAAATAATTATTACTTTTTGTTACCATCGGAGCCGCTATCGGTACTTCTTCCCGTAAATTAGATAATAAAGCTGCTTCTCTTTTTATTTTTTCAAGATTTTGTTGCCGCTTTAGAACATACTTCCTCTGCTCCTGAGAAGTTATAATACTTACTGAATTACTAAAAGAATCCACTTTTTCTATGGATTCCACATCTTTAATATTCCAATTCAATAATATTTTCTTTTCCAAGTTACGCCTCCTTTATCTCGATCTTGACCTGTTCCTTTATTCATGTAAAGACAGCCGACCATTTTTCACAGCCTCCACAACCAGGCTGTCATCATCAAACGTTTCTGATATTTTTATCTTGTTAATAATATTTGCGATAATTCTTGGTCATTAATTCCTGCTACCCTTAAATTTTAACTTAATAGGGTAGAGAATGCATAGTCCTATGCCAATGAAGTTGATTAAAAGCAATAAATAAAAAGTCAAATTCGCAATTTGGCTCAATGAATTTGGACTTGTGTGCCTATCAAATCCTGTATAGAATCGTGGTGCTGATTCTGCAAAGAAATAAAGAAATAAAAACGTACTAACAAAAGATATCAATGTAAATAAGTATATTTTCTTTATTGTAATTGGCCCTTTCATTCTTTCCGCCTCCCTATATATAAGTCCATTGGATGTGTATTTTATTGCTATCCAATACCGCATTATGTAATAAAACAAACCGGCATAACAATTCGCAATCAACTATTGTCTGCCGGTTTCTGTGCCTTTACAGCGAAAACTCACTTCGCGCTAGCGCTCATTAATCAGTGTATTCTATAACAAAAAGGTATACCTTCTCGTTCTCTTCGATGACGGTTTCTACGTCTTCCTCGGTGTCGATCCCTTCGCCGTACAGTTCATGATCTTCATTATAAATAATTCCCCCGAAATAATGTCTGCCCGTCTCTAAGTTGATCGGCTCATAAATTGTTAGCATCCGATAGCCTTCTGCATCAAGGTCTTCTATCTCCGTAGAGAAACCTGCATTATTATTTTCATAGACCGCACTCAATTCTACTCTGTCTTCATTGTTATCATAATCCACGCCGATCATTCCTTCGCCGCCCATGTATCCGCGTAAATTCGGAGCGATTTCGGGCCCATCGATGGGTTCTCCATTTTCATAATACTCCATATCCACTCGGATTTCACTTCCCTCGGGAATTTGGTATTCGTAAATCCATTCTCCGCTTTTATCCATCAAAGCCAGAACATTATGTGTTTCCATTGAGAGGTCCGCCTGCTGAATATAGGGCCCTTCGAGCTCATCGGAACCCTCCGCCTGACTTTCCACATCTCCATTACTGCAAGCAACCGTAAAAATCAGCATGGCTCCTAGCATTGTTGCCAATATCCATTTACCCGTCCAACTTCTCTTCTTTTCCTGATTCATCGAATCCCCTCCTGTTTAAGACTATTGTACCATTAAATCCCTGTGCGCCCAATAAAAAGTTCGAAATTTGACCGAATTATCCTTATATTCATACTATAATATTTTCTATATTTTGTAAACGGACATCAATGTCCGGTTTTTGCAAACCAAAGTATGGTTAAGGAAATATAAGAAAGAGTTTCTGTTAAAAAAAACGAGGCGCAGGTCAATGCCTGTTCCTCGTCTTTTGTTCCTTATTTTTTTGTTCCTTATCTTCTATTCTTGTTCGCCTTTATCTTCAACGACTACAATTACTTGGTCTCACTGTCCGCCTTAATTTCGTCAGCATAAATTTTCGGTACCGGTCTTGGCGCTAGAACCACAAAGCAAGACAGGTTTTCCTTCGA
>JBEPWR010000164.1:0-4194 GCA_041642335.1 Eubacteriales bacterium | reverse complement strand
TATCGCCATGTCGGACTTTTCCTACGCTCCGCCTTATTCCGGAACCTGGGACGCCCTGCAGGTGGCGGCCAACGCTTCGCAGTAAACCCCTACTGGTTATTGTTTTGATAATCCCTCATAAAAAAGCCGGGGACCCTTGCATTTGCAGGGATCCTCGGCGATATTTTTTTTGAAGCTTATTGAATTTCCAGCCTGCCGCCTTAGTTGGCGGTCTGTTTATAGGTCGGTACGATTTTTTCCATATACTCTTTAATCTGATCACTGTCCTTGTCCAGGGTTTCCCAAAGGATTTCCAGCTCCCGCTGAAGGAATTTGAAATCCGTGTACATGGGCTTTCCTACAAAGATCTTTTCATGACAGGTATCCTCCAGCCCTTCCCCGTCCAGTAAGAGTTCCTCGTAAAGCTTCTCTCCGGGACGTAGGCCCACGACTTTGATTTCAATATCCTGATCCGGCTCAAATCCCGATAGGCGAATCAGATTTCTAGCAAGATCAATAATTTTTACCGGCTCACCCATATCCAGTACGAAGACCTCTCCGCCTTTGGCCATGGAGCCTGCCTGAATAACCAGCTGTACGGCCTCGGGTATGGTCATAAAGTATCGGGTAACCTCTTCATGGGTTACGGTGACCGGTCCGCCCTTTTCAATCTGTTCCTTGAAAAGCGGAATGACACTGCCGTTACTGCCGAGGACATTTCCGAATCGAACGGCGATAAACTCGGTCTCACTCTCCTTATCCAGGGACTGAATGACCATCTCCGCCACCCGTTTCGAGGCACCCATAATATTGGTCGGGTTTACGGCTTTATCAGTGGAGATCAGCACAAAGCGCTCCGCACCGTACTTATCCGCACACTCCGCCACGTTTCTGGTGCCGAAAATATTGTTTTTCACGGCTTCCTGGGGGTTGGCCTCCATTAAGGGTACGTGTTTATGGGCCGCGGCATGGAAGATTACCTGAGGCCGGTGGGCTTCAAAGATCTCCTCCATACGGTCCCGCTCCCGGATGGATGCGATCACGGTGAACAAATCCAGCTGGGGAAAGTTTCTTCGAATTTCATTTTGAATCGCATAGGCGTTGTTCTCATAGTTATCCAGGATCAACAGTTTTTTCGGCTTTACCGCCGCAATCTGCCGACAAAGCTCGGAGCCGATGGATCCGCCTCCGCCGGTAACCAATACCACCCGGTTTTCGATATAACCCTGAATGCCGTCCATATCCAGCTTAACCGGCTCCCGACCCAACAGGTCATCGATTTTGACATCCCGTATGGACTGGATCGATACCTCGCCGTCAATCAGCTCGGACATCCCGGGAACAATTTTCAACCTGCACTTGGTCTTATTGCACTCCTCAATGACGCCCCGAATCTCCTGGCGCTGCATGGAGGGAATGGCGATGATGATCTCATCGATTCGATACTTCTCCACCGCTTTTTTGATATGGTAACGATCCCCGATTACGGGAATGCCGTTAATTCTTGCTCCTAATTTTTCATCATTATCGTCAATAACCGCCACAGGAATACTGTTGAGTTCCTTGTGATTCCGAAGCTCTTTGATTACCTGGGCTCCCGCTTCGCCGGCCCCGATGATGAGCACCCGTTTTTTCCCGTTATTCTTGTTCCCTGCACCCGGCGCCCGCTCCCTTAACGTTCTTGTTGCCCGGTAGCTAAAGCGGAGGCCTCCGATAAAGGCAATATCCAGCAGCGCCACGATCACAAAAATACTTCGGGGCATAAACTCCTGGGTCAGGTACATATAACTGACGACGGCGGTGTTCGCCACAACGGTGGTTACAATAATTTGGAAAACTTCATAGATCGAAGCGTATTTCCAAAGATTCTTATACAGTCCGAAAAAATAATAAATGATCAGTTTGATCAGTGTAATCGTGACAATATTGCTTAAATAGATATCAAAACTTCGCTGGGCCACACTGCTGATGGAAAAACTTCCTTCAAAACGTATTAAAAATGCCAAAATGAAAGAAAGGTTGATGATGATGGCATCCCCGAGCATCACCACAGCCGGCATGATTTTTTTCTTTTTAACCACGGTATTTCACTCCAATCCCCTGTTTGCTAAAAAACTCCATAATTCTCTATCTAATCAATATACTATATTTTTCCGTATTTGTGCAACTTTTTTTCCTGTGAGCAGACACAGGGACCGCAGACACAGGGACGGAGTAATTGTCTGGTCCATTGCCGTCAGGCAATGCCTTGAGGCAGACACAGGGACGGAGTATTTGTCTGGTCCTCGCCGAGATCTCCCCCGATGGCAGACAAATACTCCGTCCCCCTGTCTGGATGCCAGACAAATACTCCGTCCCCCTGTCTGCGTCCCCCTGTCTGCTATTTGCCCAGCAGCTCGAACATGTTCTTTTTGTAGGCTTCCACGCCGGGCTGGTCGAAGGGGTTTACCCCGAGAAGGTAGCCGCTGACGCCGCAGGCTTTCATAAAGAAATAGGCCATGTAGCCGAAATAGTAGGGGTCAATTTTCGGGATGTTGATGATGATGCTCGGTACCCCACCTTCATAGTGGGCAGCCAGGGTTCCCTGCAGGGCTTTTTCGTTGATCTCCCCTAAAGTTTTTCCTGCAAGATAGTTCAGGCCGTCAAGATTTTCCGGGTCTTTTTCGATGGTGAGTTCCGCCTCCTCATCCTCGACCTTTAGAATCGTTTCAAACAAGTGGCGCTCCCCTTCCTGGATATACTGTCCCATGGAGTGGAGATCCGTCGTGAAATTCAGGGTGGTGGGGAAAAGGCCTTTTCCTTCCTTCCCTTCGCTTTCTCCGAAAAGCTGTTTGAACCACTCTCCGAAATAAGTGAGTCGGGGATCAAAATTGCCGAGGATCTCGATTTTTTTGCCTTCTTTATAGAGGATGTTACGGTAAACGCTGTACTGATAGCAGATATTTTTGCTGATCATCGGCTCCAACAGCTGGGAATAGCCATCCTTTGCTCCCTGCATAACGGAATCCGTATCAATGCCCGCAACCGCCATGGGAAGCATCCCCACGGGACTGAGGACCGAGTAGCGGCCACCGATATCGTCAGGGACCACAAAGGTTTCATAGCCCTCCTTATCGGCGAGCTCTTTTAGGGCGCCCTTTTCCCGGTCCGTGGTTGCAATAATTCTTTTTGCCGCTTCCTTTTTCCCGTACCGCTCTTCCATATAATTTCTCAGTACCCGAAAGGCTACCGCAGGCTCCGTCGTGGTTCCGGACTTGGAGATGATATTAATGCTTACATCCCCTTCGTCCAGCACTTTTACCAGTTCTTCCAGATAGCGACCGCTCAGATGATGGCCGGCAAAGAAAATCTTCGGACCATTATTTTTTTCTTTTAAGGAATCGTTATTAAAGAAGGAAGTCAGCATCTCAATGCCCGCTTTTGCGCCCAGGTAGGAACCTCCGATTCCGACGACCACAAAAATATCCGAATGCTCCCGGATCTTTCGAGCGACCTCCTGGACTTTACCCAGTTCCTCCTCATCATAGTCCCGGGGCTGATTGACCCAGCCGACGTAATTACTGCCCCGCCCGGTTTCGTTATGAAGGTCGTAATGCGCCTTTTGCACCGCGCTCTCGTATTCCAGCAGTTCCGCATCTGCAATTGTGCTTTTTAAGTATCCTGTATCCAATGATATTCTTTTCATAAGCCACCTCGCTTCTAGTTTTTTAGTTGTTCGTCCACGGTATCCCGGGCTCCGGACATAATCTGCTCCAGTAGGGATTTGCTCTTTGCCAGGGATCCTTCTTTGACGCCGCCGTAAATTTTTAACTTCGGCTCGGTACCGGAAGGTCTGAGAACCACCCAGGCATCGTCCTCTAAGAAAAATTTGATCACATTGGCGCTGGGAAGTCCGGTATCATCCTGCTGATAATCCACTTTTTTCACTACCTTCTTCTCGCCGAACGCGGAGATCTCTGCCTCCCGGAAATACACCATCACATCCTGGATCTGCTGCAGCCCTTCTTTTCCTGCAAGTTTAACGGACTGAAGATCCTCCTGATAGTATCCGTACTGTTCGTACAGGTCTTCAAGAACCTGAATTAAGTTCTTTCCCTGAGTTTTATAGTATGCGGCCATCTCCGTCAATAGCATGGAGGCCACAACTGCGTCCTTATCGCGGACATAGGTTCCGGCTAAGTAGCCGTAACTTTCTTCATAGCCGAAAAGATAGGT
>JBEPWR010000163.1:0-4200 GCA_041642335.1 Eubacteriales bacterium | reverse complement strand
TGTGTATATGACCGTAACCGGCGGCCAGTCCGACCAGCTCGCATTTGATTCCACAGGAATCCTGTTTGGCCTCGGAGCGGGCTTTGCCTACGGACTGATGAATCTTTTCAGCAAATATCTTGTGGTGTATTATAAGCAGCAGACCATTCTTACCTATGCCTTCGGGTTTGCTTTTCTCTTTTCCCTGAGTTTTTCCAATCCCCTGGCGGTCTTTCAACTGGATTTCGATCCCCTGCTCTGGCTGAACCTGATTCTACTAGGCTTGGTGCCGACCGCTCTTAGTTACGGTTTTTTCACTGCGGGCCTTACCTATCCCATCGAATCATCGAAAGCGGCAATTATCGCGACGATTGAAGTTCCCGTATCGGTTCTCGGGTCCTATCTGATCTTCTCGGAGGCCTTAAATTTCATGAAGATTATCGGTATCGTGATGGTACTGTTCTCGGTATTCCTCCTTCGAAGAGAAATGCAGTCTTCTAAAATTCCGACCCGGGAAAATCGGGTAACGGTTCCGTCCAGGAGCGTGGACAATATTAAAGAATCGGAATAAATGATAAGAAATGGGGAATGATATATGACGGTATTAACAGTGGAGCAGATCATCTCCGGCTATGAGAAAAAGCCGATCATTAAAGGGGTATCCTTTGAACTGCAGAAGAATGAAATTCTTGGAATAATCGGTTCTAACGGAGCGGGAAAGACGACCCTGATCAAAACAATCCTCGGTATTATTCCCTATCGTCAAGGAAAAGTGTTTGTGGAAGGCAGGGAGTTGAAAGAAGATCCTTTTGCAGCGAAAAAAAAGATCGCCTACATCCCCGAGCTTCCGATCCTTTACGGTGAAATGACGCTTAGGGAACATATGGAATTTACCGCGATGACCCACGAAGTCCCGAAGGAGGACTTTCGAAAACGTTCGGAATTTCTATTGAGGAAGTTTCGTATGGAGAAAAAGCTCGAACACTTTCCGAATACCTTTTCCAAGGGCATGCGGCAAAAGGTGATGGTTATGAATGCCTTTTTGTATGATCCCAAAATCTACATAGTGGATGAGCCCTTTATCGGCCTGGATCCGAAAGCGATTGAAGATTTCCTGCAATTGATCGAAGAGAAAAAACAGAAAGGAGCTTCGGTGATCATGTCCACCCACGTGCTGGACACCGCGGAGAAAATTTGCGACCGGGTACTTCTACTGGAAGAGGGTGAGGTTCTCGCTTATGGAAGCCTAGGGGAAATTCGAAGGAATTTTAATCTCCCGGACTGTAGCCTCAGAGAAATCTATCACCGGTTGGCAGGAAATGATACTGAGTCACCGGAGGGATGGGATGAATAGCATTAAAGACTTATGGAGGCGAAGAATTCGCTTTCTCGTCAAACTTTATTATGAATTTATCGCTTTTCAGTTGGACCTTATATCAATGATCTATCTTCTGGCCATGGTGATCTTTGTAGGTTACTATTACTTTCCGGAAGTAGAGGGCTATCTTCAGTGGATTAAGCAGGAACCCTGGAGCTCTTTTGTGTACCTGTTTTCCATAAAAGTGGCTACCGGCGGGAAACATTCGGGATACCTTAAAGAAGCGGATGAACTGTTTTTAACCCCGCTCAATCTTTACGGGAAACAATTTTTACAGCTGTCCCATAGGTTAAACCGAGGGGTGGGATTTTTGGTTTGGGGAATCTGGGTGGGGATTCTGGCAGTACTGGATCTTTTGCCGGTAAATCCTTTTGGATTTTTTCTGATCGGTCTTCTATGGCGATACAACGGTATGAACGGGAAGTTTTTCCTTCAACAGGTCAGTGGCAAATGGATCCGAAGAATTCTTGGGGTACTTCTTTTATTTTTTTACTTATTCCCGACATTTTTGTGGGTTAGCAACTGGGAAAGTGGACTTGGGGAGAGGGTAGGATTTTTATTATTTACAGCAGTGCTTCTTTCACTTCTTTTGTGGACGGACCGCAAAAAAAGAAAAGCGGATCTTCACTGGTCACGAATGATCGCAGAGGAGACCAATCGTCGTGCTCAACGGCTTTCCGCCATTATTCAAGTGGTACCGGAAGAGAAAAGTCGGGGGATTAACACGGCCAGAACCTTACGGATTTTCAGCGGGGTTCGTCTTCTACCCTTTAATCCCATAGGGGCAACGGTCCTTGCTTTTGAACGAAGAATCCGTAGAGGCCGGGGGAATTTCTCCCTGATTGTAAAAATTGGACTGGTCCATTTTGCCGCTTTGATCTTTGTCGAAGAGACCATGATTCAGGTTCTTTTAAACCTGCTGGTATTTTTTATTATTCATGAGTTTTGTCTGTCTCTTTGGAATGCGGTACTGGATGAGGAGTGGTTTCATATTTATCCCTTTGCCGGGAAAACGATTAAACAGGGAATCGCCCTGGGTTCACTGGGATATGTATATGTTTATATGTTCTTAACATTTACTCTTCAGTATCTCCGCTGGGGAGATCTGTTGGAAACCGGAAGCGTATTTCTGGTCATGATGGTCACGCTGTATCTCTTGAATTTATGGAGAGGAAATACGGTGTTCTTTCAATATCACAATGCCAGAAAAAACAAGGTTGAAACCGGTTAATATCATAAGTTTATTGATAAAGAACTTATTTACCGGTTTCCAGGGTTACGGGTTTTTCCTGTAAGGCATTAATTAATTTATCCCGGTCGTCGGAAGAAACGGAAAAAGGAACATTGAAGCGCAGCGTTCCTTTCAGCTTAATTTGAAACAAAGCACTTCTTTTCGGAACCGTAATTTTTTCGATTTCTTCCCAAGTGTAGAACTGCCCTTTAGCCCGTAGGCCTTTTTCATAGACTGCGTGGGGCTGAGGGGTCAGTCCCATAATCACCAGAGCAGTTATAAAGAAAATCGTGAAGAGGTCCACCGCGTCAAACTGAATAATTAAGATGATAAAAACGACCGTAAAGATGCTATGGGAGATTAAGCGGGTACGTTTAGGAATATAGGGTGCAATCGGTGTTTCCAGTTGCCCCCCTTTTTTTGCCTTGAAATGCCCGTTGATTTTTGGGCCTATATCCTTAGCCACTACTCCTATGATAAAACCCAGTAGTACAATATCAAATGCTGTCATTTCCAAGCCTCCTTTGTCAAAAAGATCTCTTTCTATTTATTCAGATGATCTTCTCTTAAAAAAATTCGTATGATTAATTTTACCCGTCCCAGGCTTTTCGAAACAGAAAATTCTTGCAAATTTCTCGATAATTGATAAAATTATTAATATGATTGAAGAGTTCCTGATTACACTGAATCATTTCGTGGTATAAATATTTGTAATTTTATTCGAATAAAAACGAGAAGGGAAAACAAACTAGCGGGTATGGTTCCTTGCGGAACATTTTTTTATAGTCGATAGTTAAAATATTAGCAGGAAACTTAATAGAATAGTGAAGGAGCGTTGACTTGAAAAAACAGGAGAATATTGAAACCCTACAAAAAGAGCTGCAGCATTGCAAAGAGGAAATCCGATTGCTTAATGAAGAACAACAGGAGTTACGACAGCAGTACATGGAAGAGGAAAAATTGGAATTTCCCTGGGCCGGAAATCTCGGGCATTGGGAAATGAACCTGGTTGACCGAACAGTGAATGCGAATCCGTTGAAAATTAAAGCCCTGGAATACGATCCGGAAAAAGATCAATTCTCCATTGATGATTTTGTTGGGATGATTCACCCTGAGGACCGGGATCGCGCCTACCAGGATATGAAGGACCATTTAATGGGGAAAAAGCCGGTCTATGAGACTGAATATAAAATCCTAACCCGAACCGGGAAAGTCAAATGGTTTTACGACCGGGGAATCATTATCAAAAGAACGGAAGACGGCAGTCCCCATATTGTAAAAGGGATTGTATTTGATATCACGGAACAAAAGCAGGCTGAGCAAAGAATCCTTGAATCGGAAAAAGCCCTGAAGAAAGCCAATGAGATTAAGGATAAGATGATGCGGATTATGGCCCATGACTTAAAGAACTCTCTAGGCAATGTGGTAAACATCTTTGAGATGATGCTTCAGGATCCGGAATTTTTCGAGGTGAAGGAAGAGGATGAAATTAAGAAAGAAGTTTTTGAGGCATCGGTAAACAGTATGACGCTGCTGGAAAACCTGCTGCAATGGGCTCATGTCCAACAAGGCACCATGGAGCTTCAAAAAGATGAGGTTCGAATCTCCACGG
>JBEPWR010000162.1:0-4214 GCA_041642335.1 Eubacteriales bacterium | reverse complement strand
AAGTAATAAACGATGATTTGGAAATTCTTAATACCTTAGCTAAAATAATGGACGATCATTTCTATAAAAACAAAGCTTATAGTTTTCAGGATATCGTTGAAGAATTTCATTATCGTACTAAAAGGGAATTAGATTATACTTTGGAAGGAAAAAATGCGGAGCGGTTTGCAAACAATTTTGAGAAGGAAGCGAAGTTTCATATCCCTAAAATTTATTGGTCTTTGAGCAATAAAAAAGTACTCACCATGGAAAAAATCAAAGGACACAAATTAATACATAAGACAATATTAGATAATCCGACGATCGATCATGAGCAGTTAGCCATGGATAATACCCATCTTTTTTTAAAACAAATCTTTGTATATGGTTTATTTCATGGGGACCCCCATCCGGGAAATATTTTTATCACACCAGAGGGAGAAATTGCCTATATTGATTTTGGTGTAGTGGGTTTTTTGGATCAGGACAGTATAAATTTTATTACGAACCTGTTTATTGCCGTAGGGAAAAAGGATGTGGATAAAATCTTCAATTTAATCCGGGAAATCGATGCTGTTACTTCTGTGACGAATAATCGTAGATTAAAAGAAGATATTTCATTTTTTATATTGGAGTATTACGATAAGCCCCTTAAAGAGTTGAAATTGGGCACGGCGCTTAGACAATTTATGGATATAGCCTATAATAATGGAGTAAAGTTTCCAAGTCAGTACATTTTACTGCTTAAAGCGTTAATATCATTAGAATCCACCGTTAATCAATTGTCTCCGAAGTTCAGTATAGCCGCGGTTATTAAGGATTTTATGAAGGAAATTTATAAAAAGAAGTATCATCCGGAGAGACTGGCTAGGGAGTATCTCGGTTATTCTCAGGATGTATTGTTTAGCCTGAAATATATGCCTCGACAATTGAAAAACATATTGCAAAAGATGGAAGATGAGAAATTTGTTATTCGAATCAACAATGAAGAATTCAAAGAAATTTCACATGCCATTCATAAACAATCAAAACGTGTTGGCACTAGCTTGCTCATAGCAGCACTGATTATAGCTTCAACCATGGTTTTGGTGACGGATTACGGGAAAACACTATTTTCTATACCATTACTGAGTTGGATTGGATATTTAATTACCGTCTTTTTAATTTTTAAACAAATTTTTATGAATGATTAGCTAGATGTTGATAAAAACTGATAGAGAAGATATAATGGTAATATTCTATTATAAATGAAAATCATTTAAAGGAGCGATTATGTTGGATATTAAGAGTAAAATAAGAGAAGTACAGGATTTTCCTAAGGAAGGAATTAATTTTAAGGACATTACAACGTTATTAAAAGATAAAGAGGCATTCAAGTATGTAGTAGAGGAAATGGCAAAGCAATTAGAAGACTTGAAAATTGATATCATTGTGGGACCGGAAGCAAGAGGATTTATTATGGGAACTCCCATTGCTTATAAAATTGGAGCAGGTTTTGTACCAGTACGAAAGCCGAATAAACTTCCGGCTGAAACGATATCTCATGAATACGATTTAGAGTACGGGACAGACAGCGTAGAGATACATAAAGATGCAATTCAAAAAGGGCAAAGAGTCGCTATTGTGGATGATTTATTAGCCACCGGAGGCACGGTTCTTGCGACGACTAAATTAATTGAAGAACTTGGAGGAGAAGTAGTTTCCATTAATTTCTTAATGATTTTATCCTTCTTAAAAGGCAAAGAAGTCTTGAAAAACTACAAAGTAACAAGCTTGATTGAGTATTAGATCCATGCTTTGAACGAATTTTGCTACTTAAAGGGTGATTAGAATGTTAGAAAATCTTATTTCAATAATTGAAGAATCCAATCCTCAATGTGATGTGGAATTAATCATTGAGGCCTATAATTTTGCAGAAAATGCTCACGAAGGACAATATCGAAAGTCCGGGGAAAAATACTTCATTCATCCCGTAGAAGTGGCGAAAATTTTAATTGAGCTTAAAATGGACAGCAGTACCATTGCTGCAGGACTTTTACACGATGTAATAGAAGATACGGATTACACTTATGAATATATCAGCAATAAGTTCGGAGAAGAGGTAGCCATGCTCGTGGAAGGGGTTACCAAACTTACTCGTTTTTCTTTTAATTCCCGTGAAGAACGACAGGCTGAAAATCTTCGAAAGATGTTCATTGCTATGGCAAAAGATATTCGTGTAATATTGATTAAATTAGCGGATCGACTCCATAATATGCGGACTCTAAAATACCAAAGTGAATATAAAAAGAAGGAAAAAGCTCAAGAGACCTTGGAAATTTATGCTCCCATCGCCCACCGGTTAGGAATTTCAAGAATCAAGTGGGAGTTGGAAGATATCTGTCTTAGATACATTGATGAAGAGGGTTATTATGATTTGGTAGAAAAAGTTTCGATCAAACGAAAAGACCGGGAAGTTCTCATTAATAATGTCATAAAAAGCATTGAAGAAAAACTGGAAGACTTTGATATAAATAGTGAAATCAACGGTCGTCCCAAACACTTCTATAGTATTTATAAAAAAATGATCAATCAAAATAAAACTTTCGAAGAGATTTTTGATTTTCTTGCGGTACGGGTGATTGTTGATAATGTAAAAGACTGTTATGGGGTACTTGGGGTTATTCATACTATGTGGAAGCCCATTCCCGGCCGGTTTAAAGACTATATTGCTATGCCTAAACCCAATATGTACCAATCTCTTCATACGACGGTTATTTGTGATACCGGCGAGCCGTTGGAAATTCAGATTCGAACATGGGATATGCACCGAATTGCAGAATACGGAATTGCAGCACATTGGAAGTATAAAGAGTCAAAGGAAACAAGTGAAGACATTGAAAATAAATTAAGCTGGCTTGGACAAATGTTGGAATGGGAAAAAGAAACTAAAGACCCTCAAGAATTTATGGAAGCCCTTAAAGTTGATTTATTTACGAACGAAGTATATACATTCACACCGAAAGGAAGGGTAATTAATCTACCAATCGGGTCCACACCCATTGATTTTGCCTATAAAATTCATTCTGATATTGGAAATAACTGTGTAGGGGCTAAGGTTGATAACCGGATTGTTCCACTGGACTATAAACTCAAAAATGGAAATATTGTAGAAATCCTGACATCATCGAATAGTAATGGGCCAAGTCGGGACTGGCTCAATATCGTAAAAAGTTCTCAAGCGAAAACAAAGATCAAACAGTGGTTTAAAAAAGAACGGAAAGAAGAAAACATTGAAAAAGGTAAGTTCAGCCTGGATAAAGCACTGAAAAAAGAACGTATTAACTCCGACAAAATTTTTAAAAATAAAGTTTTGGATCCGATCATTGATAAGTTAGGATACAAATATATTGAAGATCTATACGCAGCCATCGGATATGGAGGCGTGACGATCAATCAGGTGTTATCAAAAATTAAAGAACAGATAGAACAAGACAAAGAGGATTATACACTTAAGACCAGTGAAGCAGAACAAATCCCGGATAAGCATATAAAACCTCAGAAACCCCATGAAAAAAAGAAGGTTTCAGAAGGTGTTAATGTAAAGGGCGCTGATAATATCTTAATTCGTTTTGCAAAATGCTGTAATCCTGTTCCCGGAGATGAGATTGTCGGTTATGTTACCAGGGGAAGAGGAGTGTCTATTCATAGAACAGACTGTTCAACAATTTCTGAGACTCCCGAGACGAAAGATCGATTCATTGAAGTGGAGTGGGATGCTAATAAAACGCGGGACTTCCAAGTGGAAATTGAAGTGGAAGCAACCGATCGCAAAGGACTCTTAACGGAGATCACTTTGCTGCTATCGGAATCGAAAATCACGGTAATTTCTTTAAATGCTCGTACAAACAAGGAAAAAGTTGCCTTTATCAATTTAACGTTAGAGGTCAGAGGAACAGAACATCTAAACAAACTTATTGAGAAACTGAAACACATTCAAGGAGTTTTCGATGTGTACCGTGTAAAAAATTAATAAAGGAGGGTTCTTGTGAGAGCCGTTGTACAAAGAGTTAAAGAAGCCTCTGTAATGGTAGAGGATCATATAGAAGGAAAGATTGATCAAGGACTATTGGTTTATCTTGGTGTGGAAGAAGGAGACGAATTGAAGGATGTTACGTATTTAGCTGAGAAAATTTGTAATCTGCGGATATTTGAAGATGAAGATGAGAAAATGAATCGATCACTGCTTGATGAAA
>JBEPWR010000161.1:0-4224 GCA_041642335.1 Eubacteriales bacterium | reverse complement strand
AGCCGTTTGGATTTACACGGCGGATATTTTTGAATAAGCAGGAGGACAGAGCAAGAATGATCGCAGAAGTATGCAATGCAGCAAAAGGAGTGAGAGTATGATGCATCAACAGAGAAAGACCGGTAAAATGAAAACCCTACTTATGATGATGAGTATGATTCTTTATATAGCCCTATCCACAGGACAGGTTTTTGCAGCCTCCGAGGTGATTCGAAGCGGCCCGGATAATGAACGGCAAATAGCCCTGACCTTTGACGACGGATACGACCCGGTAAATACCAATAGGGTGCTGGATGTCTTGGAAGAGTATGAAGTTCCGGCAACCTTTTTCTTAACGGGAGAGGCAATGGAGGATCACCCGGAAGAGACCAGAAGAGTGGTAAATGAAGGCCATGAACTGGCAAACCATTCCTATAGTCACCGATATTTTACGGAACTTACCGCAGAGGAAATCTTTGATGAGATCAGTACATCAGAACGGGCAGCAAAAGAGGTAACCGGTGAAGCTATGAGCCGATTGATTCGTGTACCCTATGGGAATTTTAATCAGGAGGTATTGGATCACATAGGCGAAGCCGGATACCCCTATACTATTCAGTGGACGATTGATACCCGGGACTGGGAAGGACCTACTGCCGAGACAATTTTTAACCGGGTGATATGGGGAGCGGAACCGGGAGCCATCGCCCTTTTCCATGTGAACCATGAAGCGGAAAATACAGCAACCGCATTGCCGGCGATTATCGAAGAGATGAGGGACCGGGGATATGAGTTTGTGACGGTATCCGAGATGATCTACGGGAACGGAGTTGGCGGGATTCACATCGTTCAGTCCGGAGAAACCTTATATAGTATTGCACAGCAGTACGGTACAACCGTAGAGACACTAGCGGAGCTTAATGATTTAGAAGACACGGATGTGATCTTTGAAGGTCAGGAGATTATTCTACCGGAAGGGGTTGAGCCCGAGCCAGATCCGGAACCGGAGCCAGAGCCTGAACCCGATCCTGAGCCTGAACCAGATCCAGACCCGGATCCAGAACCTGAGCCTGAACCCGGCGAAGTGCATATCGTTCAGTCCGGAGAAACTTTATACAGCATTGCACAGCAGTACGGCATTACGACTGAGGTTTTAGTAGAGCTAAATGATCTAGAGGATCCGAGTGTAATATATACGGGCCAGGAGATCACATTGCCGGAAGGCGTAGAAGCGCAGCCGGAACCCGAGCCTGAGCCCGAACCGGAACCCGAACCGGAACCCGAACCTGAGCCAGAACCTGAGCCAGAACCTGATCCCGAACCGGCTCCCGAACAAGCCTATGTAGTAAAAGGAGGCGACAGCCTAGTCCAAATCGCAGAGGATTTCCATAGCAGCCTTGAAGATCTGTTAAGGATCAACCGTATCCAAAAAGCAGAACATGTATATGTGGGGCAAAAACTTAGCCTGCCGGGAGCATCATCGGATCCTGTCGAGGAAGAAAATGATGAAGGAAATGAAGATGGGGACTGGCTGGATTCTGAGGACTACAATAATTACTGGCGGCAAGCAGGGGACGCCCTACATCAATTAGCGGCGGATTACGAAGTTACCCTGGAGCAGCTGGTTGACGGAGAACAGAGCCTAAACCCGAATCTTCGAATCGATCAGCCCCAAATTCTGATACGTTAGGACTTTTTAGGAGCTTTAAAGAAAAAAAACGCAGAACAAAAAAGAACGCAGGACAAAAAAAGTCCACCCTATCTTTATTAAGGGTGGATTTTCATTTGCAAAATCATTAAAATATCTACTCCGTCGGCAGAATTTGAAATCCTTCCGAGACTTCCTCGTGCCAGGGCTCCTTATCCACTTTTTCCACCTCGGCGGCAAAAGGACCCTTATGCAGCTCGTGCTCCCAGGAGGCAAGCATTTTTCCGTTTGGCGCTTTGGCCACAACTTCCACGGTACCGTCCCGGAGGTTTCGGCAGGAGCCGTCAATGCCCATTACATGGGCCAGATCTTCCAGCCAGTTACGAAAGCCCACGCCCTGAACCCGGCCATGGATCCGGTAATGAAACTGAAGGATTTCCGTGTTTTTGTTCTCGGTATTGTCATTCTTATCGTTCTTTGCTTGATCCATCATAGAAAATCACTCCTTGTCTTCCCGAAGTACTTTTTGCAGCGTCATTAGGAAGGTTTCAACGGATTCGGATCCCGGGATTACATGGGTTTTGTTGATCAGGAAATAAGGAACGCTCTCAATTCCGAGCTCCTTCGCCACGGCGATATCCTCCCGGACCTCATCCTCATAGGCTCTTGGATCCATAAGCACTTCATTGGTCTGATCTTCGCTAAGCCCCACGGCCATCGCGATACTCAACAGTTGATCGTGATCACTGATCAGCCCGCCGTACTCAAAATACGTCTCAAAAATCTTCTCCGCCAGCAGGCGATCCTTGCCAAGGGTTTTGGCATATTTCGTTAATCGATGGGCATCGAAGGTGTTGGTCGGCTTCATACTCTCAAAATCGTAATAGAGTCCGGCTCGTTCCGCCCGCTTTCGGATTTCCTCCAGATTTTCCCATACCTCTTCCGGGGAAGCATTCTTTTTCCGGCTGAGCAGTTCGATCATGCCCTCTCCGGCATAGGGCGGCATTTCGGGATTCAGTTCGTAGGCGCGAAAATCAATCTCCACATCCTCGGTCAGATGAAGCTCCTCCAAGGCCAGATCCAAATGGCGTTTTCCAAGGTAACTAAAGGGACAGACATAGTCAGACCACATTTCAATTTTCATATACATTGCTCCTTTCATATTTTCGGAGATCATTTTTACTATTCATACCCTATTACAAGAAAATTCACCAAGGATTTTTCCGGACCCCGCTGGGAGCAAGATTTTTACGGAGGATGTTAAGGGAAAAAATGGTACTTTTGACTCAAACACCTCCGTCCCCTTCGGTTTGGTTTTGTGTTATGATTAAATTACAGAAAACAGGGAATAAATGATGTATTAAAATATATTGATCAAAATAAATGTGCATTACTGGGGGGAAACAACCATGTCTTATGAGAAAAACACCAAGGAGCCGAAACCGAAAAAGAGGAAAAATAAAAAACGGGGAAGGTCCATTCTGAAAGGCTTGGGGCTGGTCTTTGCAGTCCTGCTTGTGGTGGGAATTCTAATCGCGGGATATACCTTGAGTTTTGTTCAAAGCGCTTTGGAGGATGCGCCGGAGATTGATCCGGAAAATATGTACAGTCTGCTTGGGGAGAACTCCTTTATTTATGATAATGACGGCAATCAGCTGGAGCGGATTGAGGAAGAGGAACAGCGGATTATTGTGGATTATTCGGAGATCCCCGAGCATGTGATCGATGCCTTTATCGCCATCGAGGATACCCGTTTTTGGGAGCATAACGGCCTGGATTACCGACGGATTGCCGGAGCCGCCTGGACAAACTTTCGAACAGGCTCCCAGCAGGGGGGAAGCACCATTACCCAGCAGCTGGCGAAAAACCTTTATCTTACTTCAGAGCAGACCTATACCCGAAAGATTAAGGATGCTTACTATGCCTTGAAGATTGAGGATGTACTGGCGAAGGACCAGATCCTGGAGGTATATCTGAATACAATTAACTTAGGCGGGCAGAACCACGGGGTGGAAGCCGCGTCCCTTGCCTACTTTTCCAAGTCCGTTGATGAGTTGGATCTGGTAGAGGGTGCCCTTCTTGCAGGGGTTTCGAGAAACCCGTCCAGGTATTCGCCGGTTCGTTATGTGACGGAGGAAAACGTGACGGGGGATATGATCGTGCTGGATGATACCGGAGATTATGTCACCGTATTTGACGAGCGAAGCATCCCGAGACTGCAACTGGTGTTGGAGATGATGTTTGAAAACGACTATATTACCGAGGAAGAATATCAACAGGCCCAGGCCGATGCAGAGACGCTGCATACCAAGATCAACCCCGGAAGATACCGGGAATCCGGTCTGTCCTCGCATTTTGCGGATCTGGTTAAGGACGATGTGACCGAAGCCCTGCTCGACGCGGGCTATACCGAGCAGGAAGCCAGCAGAATGCTGGGCTTTGGCGGCCTTCATGTATACAGTACCTTAGATCGGAGCATGCAGGAAATTGCGGAAGAGGAATTCAGTAACCGGGAAAATTTCCCCATGACCCTTCGGGATGAAGAGGGCAACCTTATCCGGGATGAACAGGGAAACATTCAGCCCCAGGCAGCCATG